>NZ_JBLYZI010000122.1:0-14103 GCF_057680865.1 Endozoicomonas sp. Z74 | reverse complement strand
ACCTGAGCTTTGAATTCAGGTGCATGACGCTTCCTTTTTCTGACTGTCATTTTCCCCTCCTTGAAAGGGCATCATACAGTCGAAAAACTTAACTTAGCCAGTGGTCCAGTTTTTGGGGTCCACTATATATCGCACTTAAAGTCAATTCAGCAGGAACCGGCCTGATCACCAAAAACCTGACACTTAACTTCCATTCATCAGATGATAAAGACGTTGAGGTAACGCTTCGCAGTACACCAAAGCTGACCGCCCGGGAGGGTAGCTCCATTCCATTGGTCTTCAAGATTGGAAAGACAGGTAGCCTGGTTGACCTAACACAAAATGTTAAAACCACCCTGAGCAAAACTGACCTCTATAACAAAAATGAAAGTACGATAACCGGATTCAAGGACATCATTCTTTCCATCAGTACTCCTGAGTCAAGTACCAAGCTTGTTGGTGGTACTTATGAAGGACAGTTTGAATTTGATTTTTCTATTGCGCCCTGATTAAAAATCATAAGTACCTAATCCTATAAGTACTCTTAATAGCCGCACTAATTCTCCACCAGGAACAATTAGTGCTGCTATTCCTGATTCACTAACAGGATATGTGAAGTATGATTGATACCGGCGCATACGCACAATGTTTTGAATATAACACCACTACTCAGTTTGCAGAGTGCATAGCACAGATTGAAAAAAAGCCTGTATCATCCATTAACGCATTTATAACGCAACATTTTCCCGGCCTGATCATTGATGGTGAATCTTTTGATAAGACTATTCTTGAGGATTACAAAAAAAAACATGATATAAAAAACAACAGAACCGACACTCGAGAAACCCACAATGGCACAGTCAATGATAAAGTCTCAGTACATGCACCGGATTGGTTCAGGGTCAGTGAATTTGAATTTGAGCCCTATTATGTCGTAGTGAACAATAACAATGGCTTTCTGGCCAATGTCAAAATCAAAAACAACACCATAACCTTTGAGGAACAACTTTCGCATGAGGCGTTCTCTGGCCTGCTCAGCAAAAGCGACCTTTTAAAGTTGAACGAAAAGCTGATGGCCGGTGTTGAGCTAAACACCAGTGTAAAATTACCCCATTCTTCCTTTGGGGTCGCCCTTACAGAAGGACAAATCAGCCTGTCAGTCATCCATTTCGGAGCAGACAAAGAATACACCTACGGGTTAACCAGGGGGCTGACTCACTGGCATTATGCCTCACTTGACCGAAATGATGAGAAAACGTCACTGACCGTTCGCGCCCGGGATAACTATAAAAGCCGGTATGGCATGCTGTTTTTTGAATACGACCTCAATACTTCACGGAACAAGCCTTTTGATACCAGGCAATTGACTTATGCTCTTAAGCCGGTAAAAGGCATTCAGCTTGCCTTGAGTCACCTTGAAAACTACAGCTACAACGACCCTTCAGGCACATTTCAAAGCCCTGACCTCCTGAAATACGGTGCTTTTCAGGGGCTTGAGGTCTACAACTTCAGCCTTTTTGATCATGAATATAGAATCAGCAGTTCCGGGAACACCATACAGATCTACTCAAGGGACTACTCCATAGCCACCCTTTATGCCAATGGCCGAAAAATAGTCAAGACCCAGCTATCGCCCGGGTTCAATCAAATTGATGACCGGCTTCTGGATTCTGGAATCAACCTGATAGAGGTTAACCGGCAATACAACGACGGTTCTACGGATAAAGAGGTCATACAGTACTTTAAGAAAAGCGCCTTCAGGCCTTCAGAAAAGGCCTTTTTTGCCAAAGCCATGGTTGGCAGAACCCTAATGCGCCATAAGTATCACCCCTACTTCGGCATCAGGACCAATTGGATTCGCTCCTGGGGCAGCCTGGGGCTGGATGCTTCCTATATCTATGACCTGAACATGTCTGGCCAGGAGTTGTCCTATGCCTATGACGGAAACAACTGGGGAGTGGATCTTTTTGCCGCATTTACCAGCAGACAGGATACCGGATACGGTGCAGCCTTTAATGTTGAACTTCTGGACAGAATGAGCTTATCCAGCTCTTTTTACTCCGTTAATACCCATGAGAAACAATGGCATCAGGATTTATCCCGACAACAAAACACTAAAAATGCCGTTCCTGAAGTCAGTTTGTTTTCCAGAAAGACCAGCCGGAATTTGACCGCCAGCATTGCTTATACATTTCCAATGAATATTCGTGGAGTGTATTCCTTTAGTGATCATTATTTTCTCCGGCCCTCTGATGGCTATCAAACGAATCGCTTTTCCCTGAGCAAGTCAACATCCATTCTGAAAAAAATATTCCTGAGCCTTAACGCCAGCCTCGAGCGTAAGCACTACAGTGGGGGTGGGGGTGAGCGTAAGAATGCCAGCAGTTATTATATCGGTCTAAATCTGTCGTATAATTTTGGACGCAGCTCTGTCTCTTCAGGGGCATCTTTTAGCGAAAACCAGAGCGACTCTCGAAATGCCAGACAATACTCTGGCAACCTTGGATTCAGTACCAACGCATCCAATTACCACTTAACAGGAAGGGTCTATGCCAACAACTCGGAAGAACATACCCGATACAGCTCTTCTCTGTTTGGCTCAATCAAAACTCCTTACGGAAGAATATCTTCAACTGCCAGCTTCAGTGAGAAGCTCGCTGTCAATATAGACCATGAGTACATGGCTGCGGTTAATGACAAAAGTTACAGCCTGCGGTCCCAAAACTCAATAAAATCCATGACTGGGGTTATTTTCGATTTGCGTAACATCCCAGCCGGCAGTCAGGCAGTTATTGGTTTGAATGGCAGCCGCCATTATATTGAATCCAAAGTTGAGACAGGAAAAACAGTATTTGTTCCCATCAACCCAGGAAAGTACCGACTTCGAATTGATGGCGATGACCTCTCCTCTACGGGCATTACCTCTGTATTCCTGAAGGAACAAGAGCTGAACCTGTTTATGGGTGATATTAAAACAGTGAGTTTTGATTTTATGAAACCCATCGTTGTTAACTACCTATATAACGGGACCATGAAAGAATTTACAGCAGAAGGGTGCCGCCTCACTGACAGAATTGATTTTAATTTTGAAATGATGTGCAACACTGACCAGGTCATCAAAGACCAGATGATCACTCTTGTTGAAGCGAGCTCTGGTATACAGCACCATTGCGACTTTGATCTGAAAGACAACTATTCCAATATGTATTACAGCCTAGGGAGACTGCATTGTGAATAAGTTACTGCCCTGTTTGATGACTTGGTTCTTATCCACCAGTGCCATGGCCATTTCCGTAACCCCCATGAGCATTTACGATACCGCTGACCAGGTAATGAAAAGGCCTGTCAAGGTCACCAATGCTGAAAAGTTTACGGAATACGTATCCGTGGCTATCCATGAAATCATTAACCCTGCCACAAAGGCCGAAAAAGAGTTACCGGTGGATAATAGCGATGGGCTTGTGTTCACTGCCTTCCCCAAACGATTCAGCCTTCTTCCAGGGGCCACAAAACAGGTAAGGCTACTGATTGGCGAGAACAAGAACATAAAAAAGGAAAAACTCTATCGCGTCCGCTTTATACCCTCTGCTGAATTCAATACCGGTGTTACCATCAAAGTATCTTATGGCATGCTGGTAAGAGTTTTGCCTGAGAACCCCGTTTACCAGTACCAAAACATCCGACTGCCCAATCACCCGAAGACCATCAGCAACACGGGAAATATCAGAATTTCGGTGGAGAGCAGCTGCAAAGCTGATGAGAAAAAAACATTCCGGGTGTATCCGGACCAGTCTTTCACACTGCCAGAGCCGTGCAAATTCTCCGATTACAAGCTATACGATGACGCCGGGGAGCTGCTGGCATCATGATGATACGCACCCTGATCTTCTCAATGCTTCTGCTGATCAGCAATCTGTCCAGTGCCGCTGCCACCAGGGGCGACGTCCTGTATGTAACATACAGTAACAATGTCATCGATCCGGATGAAGCCGGGAGGCAGCGTGTAGCCCAGTGGACTCCCGAGTCAATATACTGCTTGCAAGAGGACAACGACGGTTATTGTAGCGGTTATGGCCATGGTGGGGCCGGAATGTTTAACACGCAGGTGCCGACAAGAGTTATCAGTAATTTTGATGCAACAGCGCCTCAATGGGCGAACCCTTATGGGAGACATATATTGCACATCCCGATTGTTAATCAGGATACCGGCAACCTGTACACCGTTGAACTTGCCTGTAATATCTCGAATGGCGCTCGCTGGTATTCCTGTAATTCCGGCGTATCCTCAAGTGCGAATAGCAGACGACAACTTATTTTCGATTTGGTCAGAGACAGCTTTAAGAATGTTCCGGACGGTTACTACGTTGCTTCCAATATCACCATGACGGCTCAAACCTGGCACCATCACCAGTTGGTGTTTATCGCTGATTTGACCTTAAACATCACCGTAACCAGGCATAATGGAGGCCAGCCATTACAGTCCACCACTTTGCATGCCATTCAGGGCAATCAGCTCCCGGTCTTTTTTCACAGTACCGGCGTGGACACCCAGTATGGTGAAGGAACAATAGACTTTTGCCTTGAAACAGATGACTACAGCTCCCTTGATTTTTTTATTGTGAGCGATGCACCCTATATCTCGGAAAACTCATTATCAAGGGATTTTTCTAAATTCCAGTTAACCAACACCGCCAGCTCCACAGAAAAGTCCAGGCGGGTAATCGAGTATGTCATCGAGTCACAGACACTGGGCTTGACCGGGGCGGGCAACTGCAGTGCCAGCAATACCCGATTCTGCCAGGGGAGAACGAAAACACTGAACATCAATCACCTGCCACTGTCCCCAGCCCCAAATGGCGGAACATGCAAACGATTTGATATTCAGATAAAGACCGATGTGTTCAACAAGAATGAAAAGATACCCGGCAATTACAGCAGCAACTTTTATATCAATGTCGATAAACAGACTTAACCGGCATCACCGCAGCTGGCTTCACCAAAAACAACCGTGGATAAGGGGTACTTATGTACCAAAATAACACTGTCAGGCACAGCTCATGAAAACATATACCCTGAGGTCCTTCATCTTCATTTTCACAGCATACCTGTGTTTTGAAGCCCAGGCTGCCACCCAGCGGGTTACGGTCAATGCCTTTCTTGATAGAAGCCTTGACGTGATCAACACCTCCGGTGCATGGGATGCCCCGATCAACCTCAAGGTGAACTCAAACCATACAGGCCTGGAAACCAGAAATATTGTCCTGAATTTCAAGTCAAACATTTACAGGGATGTTGAAGTGACTCTTTTAACTCCATCAAACCTGACCGACTATGAAAAAGGCCTATCAATACCCGTCAAATTCAATATTGGAACTAAGGAGAGCCTGCAAGCACTCAGGTACAACAGCCCTGTAACATTGACCCGGGAAATGCTTTACCAAGTGAGCGACGATATCATCAGCGACTCCAACGACATAATTCTTTCTGTTGGCACAGACAGTTCAAGCACGCCCCTGATGAGTGGCAACTATCGGGGCTCCTGTGTTTTCGATTTTTCCATCAAGCCCTAGGGGCTGTTGAACTTATGTATAAAGTTATGCCAGTCCCGGCCAATAGCACATAGGAAAGGAACTGAATCAGCACACCGGAGGGCAGAAAAATGGGGCCTGTAGACCAGCCACCAATCCAGTCGAAAGGCCAACACCCACCACAACCCAGGAAAAGTCAGGCTAAGGTCTTTGCCCTTAAGCTCTGTAGAGCGGTATTCAGCTTTGGAGGACGAATTCCCCGGGTATACAGCTATTTTTCAGGAAAAATAGGGGAGCAACCCTTCGGGCAACCCATCAACACCCGACAGATCACCCCTTCCCCAGAGATCACAACGCCAGTTGAGCCTGAAACGCCAGACAATACAGAAGCCTCCACTGGGCAGGTTAAAGAAACAGAGAGTGAAGAGAGTAAAGAGCACGACCTGAAGGCCATCCTCCCTCTTCTCAAAGGAATAAAATCTGGAACGGTTCAGCAAGCCCATGTGGAAGACTGCTCCCTGGATCTTTTTACCGACTTCGGAAGCATGTGTCTGCTCCATTTTCTGGAAAAATACCAGCCAGACACTTACTCAAAGGTGATAGGACAAATTCGAGACAGCTTGAACAATAGCCCCTTTCCAATGCCAGATGAGAGCCTGTTCAAAGAGCTGGAAAAGCAGGCAGGCTTATCAGAAACCAGCCAGGACACCTCAAAAAAGGGAGCTGAAGGCAGTGAAGGTCAACCTGTCATTAATGATGATCATGAAGAGATATACAGCACGGTTCAAGGCACCCAGCTTTCAAGGCTTCATGACTACCTTCAATCGATCTCAGGACAGAACTGGCAGACAATGACAGACGAGCTCCAGTTCAAGCTAAGTCTATTAAATCAGGAAAACCTGAAAGCCTTTATGAAGAATGACGCGGCTCTAAACAAGGATACAGTGGCTTTCAATGATATCCCTGATGACTTGCTGTTATTTACCAGACAACTGGCCTCTCCAGCCCATACCAACACCTCAACCAACAGCACCCACTCCTCTGCTCCGGGAACCGATGCTACTGGTGATGCTCCAATAATGTACACAGCTCAGAGAAAGCCGGTCACAGTCACCACAGGCAGCATTCTTTCAGCAGTTAAAAGCGGTCAATACCGCTCTGCTGACGAGGTAATGAAGGATATTGAAAAGCTCAAAGGGAAAGTCCAGCTCCAGAGGCTGATTATCGAATTGAAAGAGTTGCAGAGCCAGTCCGGGCACTCGATACAACCCGAAATAGACCTGAAAGCACTTATTCAAAAGGCAGAGAGCCAGCAAACAGGCCATCGCCCACCTACTCGTTCTGGATAAGCCATCAAGACAAGGGTGGCTGACTATGGAATACCATCCAGGGTATCAATCACATCCTCCAGCTCAGCAATGGTCTGGCGGATTAGTTGACGGTACTGGGACTTGTCCTGCTTTTGCACCACACCTTTGAGCTGGCTGCGGGCACCGTCAATGGTGAATCTCTGGTCGTAAAGCAGGCTGCGAATCTGGCGGATCAGAATCACATCCTGTCGCCGGTAGTATCGCCGGTTGCCCCGGCGAACCGGTGAGAGCTGCGGGAACTCCTGCTCCCAATAACGTAATACGTGGGATTTAACACCGCATAAT
The DNA here is from genome assembly GCF_057680865.1 of Endozoicomonas sp. Z74. Lineage (NCBI taxonomy): Bacteria > Pseudomonadati > Pseudomonadota > Gammaproteobacteria > Oceanospirillales > Endozoicomonadaceae > Endozoicomonas > Endozoicomonas sp. Z74. Next base: position 6,941 of record NZ_JBLYZI010000122.1, on the reverse strand, counting down.
TGACTGACCTCACCAATGGTGAAGTAGCGTTTTCCTGGAATAACGGGAAGATCAACCGTCCTGAGTTCCATGTCCTGCATAGGTTTCCACTCTTGCCTTGAGTTTCTGACCCGGCCTGAACGTCACAACTCGACGCGGGCTGATGGGAATTTCTTCCCCGGTTTTGGGGTTACGCCCCGGCCTCTGCTTTTTATCGCGCAGATCAAAATTGCCAAAACCGGACAGCTTTACCTGCTCGTTACTCTCCAGCGACAGGCGGATCTGCTCGAAAAACTGCTCAACCAGTTCCTTGGCCTCACGTTTGTTAAGACCCAGTTCCTCATTCAAGCGTTCAGCCATATCCGCTTTCGTCAGGGCTCCCATGAACAAATCCCCTTTGTTGTTGTCACCATGGCAGTCACTTACCCCAAGGTTAAGAGGGGTAGCAACAACTGCCATGGTTTTCTACTTATCTACTGCCGTAAACTGGCGTTGAACTCCTGCTCCAGACGACTGACAACCCGGTCGACCAGTGGGTTTACCTCGTCATCCTTTAGAGTGCGTGAAGGATGCTGCAAGGTCAAGCCTATGGCCAGACTCTTGTGTCCCTCTTCAACCCCTTTGCCGGAATAGACATCAAAGGTACGCAGGTCGCGCAGCAACTCTCCTGCCTCTTCCCGGATCACCTGCTCAAGATGACCGGAAGGCACTGACTGCTGGACAATAAATGCCAGATCACGACGCACTTCCGGGAATTTCGACAGCGGCTCAAAGTCCGTTACCTGGCCCTTGATCAATTCCGACAGACTGACTTCCACCAGGTAAACCGCCTCAGGCACTGCCAGGGCTTTTGCCAATGAAGGGTGGATAGCGCCCATATGACCGATCACCCGGCCATCACGACTGACCTGTGCACACTGCCCGGGATGCATGGCGGGATGGCTGCCTTTATCAAAACGGAATTCATCCGCAGCCTGACCAAGGTTGAGCAGGGCCTCAAAATCCCCTTTCAGATCAAAGAAGTCCACAGGCTCGGACTTAACCTGCCAGCCCTCAGGATAACGGTCTCCCGTGATCAGAGCAGCCAGCATCGGAGCCTGGGTCAGGGTCTCGCCTTCCTTGACAAACGTCAGGCCCGTTTCAAACAGTCGAACGCGGCTTTGCTGGCGATTCAGGTTGTAGGCAGCGGTTTTCACCAGGCCCGGCAGCAAGGTGGTGCGCATCACCGACAGGTCACTGGCAATGGGGTTCGCCAGGGCCACCGGCTCACGCTTTGGATCAAACCGCTTGTGCAGTTCCGGGTCAATAAAGCTGAAAGAAACCGCTTCCTGGTAACCCCGGGCCGTCAACACACGACGCAGGTCGGATTCCTGAACCTGAGCCTCATCCACCTGCTTCATTTTAAGCATGGCAGTGGGAATGGTCTCCGGAAGGTTGTTGTAGCCATAAATCCGGCCCAGCTCCTCCACCAGATCTTCTTCAATGGCGATGTCAAAGCGCCAGCTGGGTACAGAAACCGTCCACTGCCCTTCTCCAGTGTTTTCGAGTCCCAGCCCTAGGCGGGTCAGCAGGGCTTCAATATGGTCATGCTCAATGGCCATGCCCAGCAGGGACTCCACCTTGTCAGCCCTCAACTGAACCTGGCGCAGCTCTGGGAGATGCTCATCGCTGGCCACTTCTGAAACCGGGCCGGGCTCACCACCACAGATATCGAGAATCAGGGCGGTGGCCCGCTCAATGGCTTTCTTCTGCAGCTGGAAATCCACACCCCGTTCAAAGCGGTGGGAAGAGTCGGTGTGCAGACCGTAAGACCGGGCTTTACCGGCAATGGTAATGGGATCAAAGAAAGCACTTTCCAGGAAAATATTCCGGGTGCCGGCATTGACTCCGGAGCCCTCGCCGCCCATCACGCCGGCAATGGCAAGAGCCTTGGTTTCATCCGCAATCACCAGGGTCTGTTGGTTCAGGGTCACTTCCTGGCCGTCCAGCAGGGTCAACTTCTCTTCCGCCCTGGCCATGCGAACTACAATAGAACCGGACAGCGTGTCCAGGTCAAAGCCGTGCATGGGTTGTCCCAGCTCCAGCATGACGTAGTTGGTCACATCCACCACCGGATCAATGGAGCGAATACCTGAACGACGCAGGCGTTCTACCAGCCACAGAGGAGCCGCCCGGGAAACATCCACATTACGGATGACCCGCCCAACGTAACGGGGGCATCCAGCCCTGGCTTCAACCTTGACGGCAAAGGTGTCATCAATGGCTGGAGCCACCTCATCAACCACCTCTTCTGTCACATCGGCCAGGAAGTTGGCACTGACTTCACGGGCCAGACCGGCGATCCCCAGGCAGTCTCCCCGGTTAGGCGTCAGATCCACATCAATGATTTTGTCGTCCAGGTCCAGGTATTCCCGGATGTCCTGGCCAACAGAAGCATCCGCAGGCAACTCCATCAACCCATCAGAGGATTCGGCCATGCCCAGTTCTTCCTCGGCACAGAGCATGCCAAAAGACTCAACACCGCGAAGCTTGGCCTTCTTGATTTTAAAGTTACCCGGAAGCACTGCGCCTACCGTGGCAAAGGGCACTTTAATCCCGACACGGGCATTGGGCGCACCGCACACCACCTGAAAGGCTTCACTCCCTGTACTGACCTGGGTCACCCTGAGTTTGTCCGCATCCGGGTGCTGTTCACAGGCAACAATCTCGCCAACCACCACACCACTGAAGGCACCGGCCACGGCTTCAACACCGTCCACTTCCAGGCCGGCCATGGTGATACGATCCACCAGCTCCTGGGTGCCAGCGTCGATATTGACCCACTGGCGCAACCATTTTTCACTGAATTTCATGTTATTTACTCAATCCTGCTGTCCAATTTGAGAATGTTGATATTGATAACGGCCTGCTCAGCGGAACTGATTCAGAAACCGCAGGTCATTCTCAAAAAACTGGCGCAGGTCATTGACGCCATAGCGCAGCATGGCAAAACGCTCTACACCCATACCAAAGGCAAAGCCCGTGTATTTCTCAGGGTCAATACCGGAATAGCGGAACACTTCCGGGTGAACCATGCCGCAGCCCAGAACCTCCAGCCACTTGATGGAACCGTCTTCATTCCGGCCCCACTCAATATCCACTTCCGCAGAGGGCTCAGTGAAGGGGAAGTAAGAAGGCCGGAAACGCACCTGCAGGTCATCCCGCTCAAAGAACACCCTCAGGAAGTCACTGAGTACACTTTTCAGGTCCGCAAAACTCACCTTCTCAGCCACATAAAGGCCTTCTACCTGGTGGAACATCGGGCTGTGAGTCTGGTCGGAATCGCAGCGGTACACTTTGCCCGGACAGACGATGGCAATGGGGGGCTTCTCATTGTTTTTGACAAATCGCTCCATGGTGCGGACCTGAACCGGAGAGGTATGGGTTCTCAGCACCGTGGACTCATCAAAGTAAAAGGTGTCGTGCATGGCCCGGGCCGGATGATGGCCGGGAATATTGAGGGCCTCAAAGTTATGGTAATCGTCTTCGATCTCCGGTCCCTGTTCCACGGTAAAACCGATACGCCCGAAGTAATCGGTGATTCGTTCCATGGTCCGGGTAATGGGGTGCACGGTTCCCAGATCCTGCCCCCGGCCTGCCAGCGTGACATCAATGGCCTCACTGTCCAGTCGGGCATTCAGGGCCTGCTGCTCCATCACCGTCTTTTTCTGGTTGATGGCTTCCTGAACCTGTTGCTTGCCCTTGTTAATCAGTCCACCGGCTCTGGGCCTCTCTTCAGGAGACAGTTTGCCCAGCGCCTTGAGCAGGGAGGTCAATTCGCCCTTCTTGCCAAGAAATCGGACACGGATATCGTCCAGACCGGCGGCGTCGGTCGCGGCTTCCACAGCGCTGAGGGCGCTGGCCACGAGCGTATCAAGAGTGTTATCCAGATTCTCCATGGGGTTCCCAATGACAGATGAGCAACAAAAGAAAAACAGCTGATTTTAGCGGTTTGAACCCCCTTTGAACAGGCAAAACGGCGGCCCTGGCAAAATACTTTCCAGAGAAACACCCCTTATCCTGTTACAAACAGCTCTTATGGAAGAAATAACAGTTTGCGCCCTCTCCGAGACAAACAGGGACTCAAACAGCGCTTAATAGCAAGAAAGTGTTTAATCACCCGGTCAAACTACTCTCCCCACCAGAACGAGCAATAAATCAGCAAGAACAGAAAGCGGTTATCAACTTGACGATCAAAGCTTTGAATCCCATTGCCAAGTGCCATGGCGTTTCTTTAAAATCAGGGCCTTTGTAAAAAGGACTGACAGCTGGAACGCCATGCAGATCAAGGTCAATAATCAACCCGTCACTCTTGAAGGCGCCCTGAACCTGAAAGAGCTGCTGGAAAAGCTTAACCACCTGGAACAAGGCGTTGCCCTGGCGGTCAACCGGAAGATCATCCGCCGATCACACTGGACAAGCCACTCCCTGAACGAGGGGGACGAAATCACCTTGATCCGGGCAACAGCAGGCGGCTGAATTCTCTTATCCGGGCTCTGGCAGGCAGACCAGGCAATGGCAGAATCAGCGATAAAGCAAGGCCAGGCTTTCGTATCTATGCGCCCGGCAGCGTGTCACACGACACCCTTACGCTATCCACTTTCAATGGCTTTCCCTCCCTCGGGGAACCCGGACAAATCAAAGAATATCGACTCAGGAACCACAAGGCTGGCATGCTGAAAATTGCAGATAAAACGTTTTCTTCACGACTGTTCACAGGTACCGGAAAGTTCAGTAACAGCACCGTTATGGCCGAAGCCATCCTGGCCTCGGGCAGTGAACTGGTTACGATGGCACTGAAGCGAATTGACCTGAACGAACAACAGGACAACATCCTCGCCCCTCTTCTTAATATCAGGGAACAGCAGGAACACGACCTGCATCTACTGCCCAACACATCAGGAGCCCGGAATGCTGAAGAAGCCGTCTATGCGGCACAGCTGGCCAGAGAAGCCCTGAGCACCCATTTCCTCAAACTTGAGATCCACCCGGACCCCAAGTACCTTCTGCCCGACCCTGTGGAAACCCTCAAAGCCTGTGAGCAACTGACCCGGATGGGGTTTACCGTTCTGCCTTACGTGCATGCTGACCCGGTTCTCTGCAAACGCTTGGAAGAGGCTGGGGCCGCCGCCGTCATGCCTCTGGGCGCTCCCATTGGCAGTAACCTCGGACTGAGAACCAGAGAGTTTCTTGAGATCATCATTGAGCAGAGCTCAGTACCGGTTGTGGTGGATGCCGGCATTGGCAGCCCCTCTGATGCGGCACAGGCCATGGAAATCGGTGCCGACGCTGTTCTGGTTAACTCTGCCATCGCTGTAGCCGGCAACCCGGTAGCCATGGCCACCGCGTTCAGGGAAGCAGTCATTGCCGGACGTCGTGCATTCGAGGCAGGCCTGGGTGGCCGCTCACTGCAGGCCCAGGCCAGCAGCCCATTGACCGCATTTCTGGATGATCTCTAATGTCATTTGTTGAGCAGCTTGACGGGATAAACTGGGATGAACTGAAACTGTCCATTACCAGTAAAAACGCCTGGGATGTGGAAAGTGCACTGCAGAGTCCGCGCTTGAACCATGACCAGTTCCTGGCCCTGATCTCTCCTGCCGCCGAGCCTTATCTGGAAGCCATGGCCCGGAAAAGCATGCAACTTACCCGGCAGAGGTTCGGTAATACCCTGCAGCTTTATATTCCCCTTTACCTGTCCAATAAGTGCACCAACATCTGCACCTATTGCGGCTTCAGTCTAGGCAACAAAATCCGGCGCAAAACCCTCAACATGGATGAGCTGGACCGGGAAATCGCGGCCATCAAACAGATGGGCTTTGACCATATCCTGCTGGTCACTGGCGAAGCACCGGGAACGGTAGGGGTCGACTATATCCGCAAAGTGATGGAACGCATCCGGCCTCATTTCTCCCACATCAGTATTGAGGTTCAGCCCCTGGACCAGGCTGACTACGAAAGCCTGATGGAGGTGGGCCTGGATGCCGTGCTGGTATATCAGGAAACCTACAACCGTCCAGCCTATGAAAAGTATCACCTGCGGGGCAGCAAGATGGACTTTAACTACCGGCTTGAAACCGCTGACCGCCTGGGACGTGCTGGTATCGACAAAATCGGGGTTGGCGCCCTGATCGGACTGGAAGACTGGCGAACCGACTCTGCCCTGGTAGCTGCACACCTGGACTACCTGGAAAAAACCTACTGGCAAACCCGCTACTCCATCTCCTTTCCAAGGTTGCGCCCCTGTGAAGGCGAATTCCAGCCAGTTTCCGTAATCACTGACCGGCAACTGGTGCAGCTGATCTGCGCCTACCGCCTGTTCAAGCCCGAAGCCGAAATATCCCTGTCCACCCGTGAGTCTGCCCAGTTCCGGGACAATGTTCTACCTCTGGGCGTCACCACCATGAGCGCTTACTCCAGCACTCACCCCGGGGGTTACGCTGATGATAATATTCTCGGTAACGAAGACCTGGAGCAGTTTGCCATTGACGACAACCGCCGTCCTGAGGCGGTTGCTGAGGCCATTCGCAGAAAAGGGCTTGAACCGGTCTGGAAAGACTGGTCTCCCTGCTTCAGCCACTGAACCGGTGGCTGACCTCCCCCTGATTGACCGTTTATATCAGTGATTAATTCTTTATGAGCAAGACAACGGAGAACGATGACCTGTCAGCCTTCCTTGAAGAGATGCAGGATGTCAGCCCTCTATGGTGGACCCCATTGTCTAGACCACAAGATCCACTTTTTAAGTTATGTTCCGACTGTTGTTGAAGTCCTCAGCCAAAGTGTATTGCCTGAGGTGTTTTATAGTTCAGTGATTGATGTAGCCTTTCAGTATTGTAGAACTGGAAGTATTTTTCCAGCCCTTGGTACAGCTCGGCTACCGTTCTGAATTCGTTTAAATAGAGCCACTCATATTTCACAGA
>NZ_JBLYZI010000121.1:0-14722 GCF_057680865.1 Endozoicomonas sp. Z74 | reverse complement strand
ATCAGTGAGCGAGGAGAATTTGGAAAACAGGGCTTTTGCAGACATCGAAAGACAGGAAAAACCCTGATTATACAGGCTGTTTCTTGATGGCGCTGTTCAATTGGTGATCATGTTTTTGCCCTGATGGCTGCCTGGGTTTGCATATTGTTCATTGGGATTTATACGTTGAAAATGCAAAAAACAAGTTGGCTTTGTCGCTGGAATAGTGGTTTCATCACTGCTTGAGCGCAATATCAGGTACGTTTGTATAGACCAGGTGAAAATATCGTCACCTTGGCAGTGAAAAGCAGCTCCTTTTGCATGGGTAAGAGGAGCTAGGTGCTTTTCTTTGCTATGGGTGCTTGCCATTTCAACAATGGCTGAATGGTTTAACCCTTTCCTTCCTGAGTAGAGTCAACGTAACAGAAACGGGCAGTATATTAATGCATATTACGCTTCGGCAGTTGGAAATTTTCAGGGCAGTGGCTCAATCTGGCCGGGTGACGGGTGCTGCAGAGAGCCTGCACATTTCTCAACCGGCAGCCAGTATGGCGTTGTCGGAGCTGGAGAAGCATCTGGGACCTCTGTTTGATCGTAACCAGGGTGCGGGCCTGAAAATGAACGATTCGGGCCGGGCCCTGTTGCCGAAAGCCTGCGAACTGATTGAGCGGGCGAGGGAGGTAGAAATTCAGTTTGCCCTGGACGGAGTTTATGACGGAGGGTCTCTGGTGATTAATGCCAGCTCGACCATTGGCAACAATCTGCTGCCCAGGGTGCTGGCACAATATCAGGCAGAACACCCTGGTATTCGCACCGAAGTAGAGATTGAGAACACCCGGACCATTGAGCAGCGCCTGCTTGAGTTTAAAATCGACCTGGCCGTTATTGAAGGGACCTGCCTTCACCCGGATATTGAAGTAACCACCTGGCTGGAAGATGAGCTGGTCGTGATCTGCCCCCCAGATCACTCCTTGGCTTCCCGTGAGAATGTTGATCTTTCAATGCTGGCCGATGAGCCATGGGTGTTAAGAGAGCCGGGTTCTGGCACCCGTGAGCTGTTCGATGAGGTGATTGCCAGCCAGCTGGGAACTCCCCGAGTGGGTATGACTCTCAATCGAGCAGAGGCGGTCAAGCAGGCGGTCTGCGACGGTCTGGGCGTTGCCTGTATCTCCAGAATTGCCGCCCGTTCAATGCTCGAGAGCGGCCACCTTGCCACAATTGATGTAGCCGGTTTGAACCTGAAACGGCACTTCTATCTTTTGACCCACAAAAAAAAGTACCACAGCCCTGTTTTTGACAGCCTTTGCCACTTTATTCTTGGCTGGAATGCTATATAGTACGCCGCTGCTTTTTTGTCATTCGCTGTGATTTTCGGTGAAATAATGCCCTTACAGCTGATTGCTCAGGTCGGAATGCGTGGTCTCGGGTGAAGAAAAGTTCACCATGCTGACTGGATCCGGCAGGAACTGTACCCTCTGAGTCATCTGACGCTGTCCACTGTCGTTAAGATGAGTGTGGAATGATGAAAAAACGAGCAGAATTCCCTGTTTTTATGCCAGATGCCTGGCCTGCATGGGTTACAGGGGATGTCGCTACGACGGGTTTTGTTATTACTTTGTGAAATATCAAAATCCCGATAGTGTTTAGGTTGAATATAGGTAATATTACCCATATACTGCGGCCGCCGGGGTGTCAGAAATCACTAAAGAAATAACAGTGTTTAGCATCTTTTAACAAGGCTTTGCATGCTATTCGCACAAAATAGCTGATACCCGCATAGGACAGCTTTTCTGTTCTGGGGAAAAAATGTACACATACGGTGTGTCCGGTAATAAGAGTGACCAGATCGAAAGTTGAGCAAGTTAACAGAGGCAATGCTGAACTGCAGTTAACGGAAAAAATGTCTGAAGTTAAAGCCTGGAAATATAGAGCGATGACGAGCCGTAGTCAGAGGCTGGATGAGCAGGAGCGCCCCTGGTTGCAGCGGCCACCGGTTCACCGTGTTGTTGTTGCCCAGCTTATCGTTACTGCGGTGTTATCTGCCGCACTGTTTCCTCTGGGGTCCACTGTTGCGCTTTCTGCCTGGTTGGGAGGGCTTTGCTGCCTGGTGCCCAATGCTTATTTTATCTGGCGGGCTTTTCGCTTCAGTGGTGCCGGGGCGGCCAAATTGATTACCCGGTCCTTTTACCAGGGAGAAGCAGGCAAGCTGGTATTAACCGCAGTTATGTTCATGTTGACGTTTACTCTGGTAAAACTACTGGAGCCGGTGGCCCTGTTCGGCGCCTTTATTCTTGTTCAGATGGTGAACTGGTTTACACCCCTGCTGGTTGTCCGTCGGCGGCGCAGCTGCCAGCAGTAATGGAAAGCAGGCTGTACTCTTGCTAATCGCAGTTGAAAGTGGGTACAGACTGCTCTCAGGAAAGAAAATGTAATGGATGGTTTACAGGATTAGCCATGGCAAATACTGCTTCTGAATACATACAGCACCACTTGCAGAATTTGACGTATGGTCAACTGCCTGCGGGTTATGAGCGTGTCGATGCTTATGGTCAGCCGCTGGGGGTACTGACTGAACCTACATGGACCATTGCCCAAACGGCAGCAGAAGCCAAGGCGATGGGGTTCTGGGCGATTCACGTGGACAGCATGCTCTGGTCCGTCCTGTTGGGGCTGGTGTTCGTGCTGCTGTTTCGCTCTGTGGCAAAAAAGGCAACCTCCGGTGTTCCCGGAAAGTTGCAAAACGCCATTGAGTGCATCGTTGAGTTTGTGGATACCAGTGTCAAAGAGTCTTTCCATGGCAAAAACCCCATGATTGCGCCATTGGCCCTGACCATTTTTGTCTGGATATTCTTCATGAACCTGATGGATCTGATCCCCGTGGACTGGATTCCGGGCCTGGCCTATTTGCTGGGAGTTCCCTACATGAAGATCGTTCCTTCAACCGATCCTAATATCACCATGGCCATGTCCATCAGTGTCTTTGGGTTGATGCTGTTCTTCTGGATCAAGGTCAAGGGCGTTGGCGGTCTGTTCTCTGACCTGGCCCTGCATCCCTTCTCCAGCAATAATCCGGTATTCAAGGTGATATTGATCCCGGTAAACCTGTTGCTGGAAACCGTATCCCTGATCGCCAAACCCATCTCCCTGGGACTGCGACTGTTCGGCAACATGTATGCCGGTGAATTGATCTTTATTCTGATTGCGCTGGTAGGTTATGCCCAGATGCCTCTGCACTTTGGCTGGGCGGTGCTGCATATCCTGGTAATCACGCTCCAGGCTTACATCTTCATGACACTGACTGTCGTTTATCTAAGCAGTGTTCATGAAGATCACTGAGTGAATAAAAGAAAGGCACCGCCATTGTTTTTCAATCAGAGTGCCTCTGTATAAATTAACGTTAACGAATCATCCATCTCACAACACACGACCGTAAAGTCGGGAGGAAATATGGAACTGGTAGTTGGACTGACTGTAATTAGTGTTGCCATCATGCTGGGCATCGCGGCACTGTCAACGGGAATTGGCTTTGCCCTGCTGGGTGGGAAGTTCCTGGAAGGATGTGCCCGTCAGCCTGAAACAGCTCCGATGCTGCAAACCAAGATGTTCATTGTTGCGGGTCTGCTTGACGCGATTCCAATGATCGCTGTTGGTATTGCCCTGTTCTTCACCTTTGCTAACCCGTTTGTGGCTCTGGTGAACTGACAGCGGACGTTAATGCCCGACCGAGTGCTTTGTTGAGGGCTGCGGACCGCTTCTTCATGAACCTGTCCGCAGTCGTTTGAAAAGAGTGAGCAAAGCCAGACTCTGAATCCGGAGTGAACGACATTAACCGACGCGAGAGGTGTTGGCGTGAATCTAAATGCAACCCTGATCGGTCAGACTATAGCTTTCGCTGTTTTCGTCTGGTTCTGCATGAAATATGTATGGCCACCGCTGGCGCAGGCGCTGAGTGATCGTCAGAAAAAAATAGCCGATGGTCTGGCAGCGGCAAGCCGGGCTGAGCAGGACCTGGAGCTGGCCCAGGAGAAAGCTGGCGAGCGGCTGAGGGAAGCCAAAGCCCAGGCCCAGGAAATTATTGATCAGGCAAACCGCCGTTCGAATCAGATTATCGATGAGGCCAAAGAGCAGGCTCGTGCGGAAGGTGACCGACTGAAAGCGGCTGCTGCAGCGGAAATAGAGCAGGAAACCAACCGTGCCCGTGAAGCCCTGCGTGCCCAGGTGGCCACTCTGGCAATTGCCGGTGCTGAGCGAATCCTGGGTGAGCGATTGGACGAAGCGGCCAACAGCAAGCTGGTCGATGATCTGGCTGCAGAGTTATAGGGGACAGCCATGAGCAGGAGAACATCATGGAACTGACCACATGTGCCCGTCCCTATGCCAAAGCTGCGTTTGAACATGCGCGCAGTGCATCCTCCCTGGGTGAGTGGGAGCAGATGCTGTTGCTGGGAGCCAGTGTCGTCCATCATGAAAAAGTGGCGGATATGCTGAGCAATCCACAGCTCAGTGGTCGCCAGCAGGCTGATGCCTTCATCGGTCTTTGTCAGGACAATCTGGACCGGGAGTTTGAGAACTTTATCCAGGTTTTGTCCGAGCACCGGCGGATCACTCTGCTGCCTGAAATTGCTTCCCTGTATCGGGAGTTGAAGGCAGAAGAGGAGCGTTCCCAGGAAGTGAATGTGACGTCGGCCTTTCCGTTAAGCCAGGAGCAACAGAGCCAGCTGGCAGAGAAAATGGCAGCGCGTCTTGGGCGATCGGTTCGGCTGGTGACTGAAGTGGACAGCAGTATTTTAGGCGGCGTAATCGTCAAGGCAGGCGATCTGGTGATTGATGGCAGCCTTCGTGCCCGGCTGGCAAAGCTGGCCGACGCGATGATTTCCTGAGTAATGAACAGCCATTGAGCGATTAAAAGCCTTTGAGCTATTAAAAGCCATAAGCCACAAAGATACAGTTGTTATCCGGCTTCTGGTTCAGGCGCCCGCAGCGGGTGAAAAGCCAACCGCTATATCAACAACTTGAAACTGTATTTTTGCGGTAAAGTGGGGCAGGTAAGCAATGCAGCAACTGAATCCTTCCGAGATCAGTGACATCATCAAGAGTCGAATCGACCAGCTTGATGTGTCCAGTGAAGCCCAGAATGAGGGCACGATCGTCAGTGTCACGGACGGTATTGTCCGTATTCATGGCCTGGCGGATGTCATGTATGGGGAGATGATCAAATTCCCCGGTAATGTATACGGTATGGCCCTTAACCTGGAGCGTGACTCCGTGGGTGCCGTAGTGCTCGGTGATTACGGTGACCTGGCGGAAGGCCAGACCGTTCATTGCACCGGCCGTATTCTTGAAGTTCCCGTCGGCACAGGCCTGCTGGGCCGTGTCGTTGATGCCCTGGGTAACCCCATTGATGGCAAGGGGCCCATTGAGAGCAGTCAGACCTCTCCCATCGAAAAAGTAGCGCCGGGTGTTATTGCCCGTCAGTCCGTTGATGAGCCGGTACAGACTGGGTATAAGGCCGTGGATTCCATGGTTCCCATTGGTCGTGGCCAGCGTGAGCTGATCATCGGTGACCGTCAGACCGGTAAAACCGCTCTGGCCATTGACGCCATCATTAACCAGAAAGGCACAGGCGTTAAGTGTGTCTATGTGGCGGTAGGGCAGAAGCAGTCCACCATCGCCAACGTGGTGCGCAAGCTGGAAGAGCATGGCGCCATGGAGCACACCATTGTTGTGGCTGCCGGTGCCGCGGATCCCGCTGCCATGCAGTTCCTGGCTCCGTTTGGCGGTTGTTCCATGGGTGAATATTTCCGTGACCGCGGTGAAGATGCCCTGATCGTTTATGATGACCTGACCAAGCAGGCCTGGGCATATCGTCAGATCTCCCTGTTGCTGCGTCGTCCGCCTGGTCGTGAAGCTTACCCCGGTGATGTTTTCTACCTCCACTCCCGTCTGCTTGAGCGTGCTGCCCGGGTTAACGCTGATCATGTGGAAAAACTCACTGACGGTGAAGTGAAAGGCAAAACAGGCTCCCTGACGGCATTGCCGATCATCGAAACCCAGGCCGGTGACGTATCCGCCTTCGTACCCACCAACGTGATTTCTATCACGGACGGTCAGATCTTCCTGGAAACCGACCTGTTCAATGCCGGTATCCGTCCTGCCATGAACGCGGGTGTGTCGGTATCCCGGGTAGGTGGGGCAGCCCAGACCAAGATCATCAAGAAACTCGGCGGTGGTATCCGTCTGGCCCTGGCCCAGTACCGGGAACTCCAGGCCTTCGCCCAGTTCGCTTCTGATCTGGATGAAGCCACCCGCAAACAGCTGGAACACGGGCAGCGTGTCACTGAGCTGATGAAGCAGAAGCAGTACGCGCCAATGTCAGTTGCTGAGATGGGGCTGGTGATTTTTGCTGCTGAAAAAGGGTATCTGGAAGACGTTGCCCTGAACAAGGTTGGGGATTTTGAAGCCGCCCTGGTGAGCTTTGCCAACTCCGAGTTCAGTGAGCTGATGGCACGTATCAATGAAGCCGGTGACTACAACGGCGAGATTGAGGCGGGTCTCAAGGAAGCCATTGAAAAGTTCAAGGCCACCCAGACCTGGTAAGACGCATTGCCGGTTGAGTGCTTCAGGTTGTCAACCGGAGCAAACCGGCAACCGGTCGGCCAAATGCTGGAGGTGAATGACAGAAAATGGCAGGCGCAAAAGAGATACGGACGCAGATATCGTCCATTAAAAGTACGCAGAAAATCACCAGCGCCATGGAGATGGTGGCGGCGAGCAAGATGCGTAAAGCCCAGGAGCGGATGGAAACCAGCCGCCCTTATGCCGAGCGTATCCGCCAGGTGGTGGGGCATGTGGCTCATGCCAATACAGAGTACAAGCACCACTTCATGACAGAGCGTGAAGTGAAGCGGGTCGGCTATATCATTGTATCCACTGACCGGGGTCTGTGTGGTGGCCTGAATATCAACCTGTTCAAGAAAACCGTTGAGAGCATGACCGGGTGGCGGAACCAGGAGGTGGAAATCGACCTCTGCCTGATTGGCAGCAAGGCGGTTTCCTTTTTCCGCAGCTATGGCGGTAATGTGGTGGCAGCACTCACCCATATCGGTGACTCTCCGAACATTGCCGACCTGATCGGTGGTGTGAAGGTGATGCTGGACAGCTATGAAGAAGGCCGTATTGACCGGTTGTTCGTGGTTCACAATAACTTCGTGAATACCATGACCCAGAAGCCTGAAGTCCAGCAGCTGTTGCCTCTGGTACCTGATGACGATGAATCCCTGAACAGACCCTGGGATTATCTCTATGAGCCAGATGCCAAGGAGTTGCTTGATGGTCTGTTGATTCGTTATATCGAGTCCCAGGTGTTTCAGGCGGTGGTTGAGAACAATGCCTGTGAGCAGGCGGCCCGGATGGTTGCCATGAAGAGTGCAACCGATAATGCCGGTAATCTGATCGACGACCTGCAGCTGGTCTACAACAAGGCCCGTCAGGCTGCGATCACACAGGAACTGTCAGAAATTGTCAGTGGCGCAGCGGCTGTATAAAAGATTAAAGGGTGAGGAAAGACTATGAGTAGCGGTCGTATCGTACAAATTATCGGCGCCGTCATCGACGTCGAATTCCCAAGGGACAATGTACCCAAAGTGTATGACGCCCTGAGCGTTGACGGAAAGGAGCTGGTGCTGGAAGTTCAGCAGCAGCTCGGTGATGGCGTGGTTCGCTCCATTGCCATGGGTTCCACCGAGGGTGTTTCCCGTGGGCTGGGTGTTGCCAACTCCGGTGCACCGATTCAGGTACCGGTTGGCACCAAAACGCTTGGCCGGATTATGGACGTACTGGGTAATCCTATTGATGAGAAGGGCCCCATTGGAGAAGAAGAGCGTTCTGCCATTCACCGCAAGGCACCCAGCTATGCGGATCAGGCCGCCACCAACGAACTGCTGGAAACCGGCATCAAGGTGATTGACCTGGTCTGCCCGTTTGCCAAAGGGGGTAAGGTAGGCCTGTTCGGTGGTGCCGGTGTGGGCAAGACCGTCAACATGATGGAGCTGATTCGGAACATCGCCATCGAGCACTCCGGTTACTCGGTGTTTGCCGGAGTGGGTGAGCGGACCCGTGAAGGGAATGACTTCTACCATGAGATGACCGACTCCAACGTTATCGATAAAGTGTCGCTGGTTTACGGTCAGATGAATGAGCCGCCTGGAAACCGTCTGCGGGTAGCCCTGACCGGTTTGACCATGGCCGAGAAATTCCGGGATGAAGGCCGTGACGTACTGCTGTTCATCGACAATATCTACCGTTACACCCTGGCGGGTACTGAGGTATCGGCTCTGCTGGGTCGTATGCCTTCTGCGGTAGGTTACCAGCCGACACTGGCGGAAGAGATGGGTGTACTGCAGGAGCGGATCACCTCCACCAAGACGGGTTCCATCACGTCCATCCAGGCGGTTTATGTACCCGCGGATGACTTGACGGATCCATCCCCTGCAACCACCTTCTCTCACCTGGACGCCACTGTAGTACTGAGTCGTGATATCGCTTCCAAGGGTATCTACCCGGCGATTGACCCCCTGGACTCCACCTCCCGTCAGCTGGATCCTCTGGTCATTGGCCAGGAGCATTACGAAGTGGCTCGTGGCGTGCAGACCGTTCTGCAGCGCTATAAAGAGCTGAAGGACATCATTGCCATTCTGGGTATGGATGAACTGTCTGAAGTGGACAAGCAAACGGTATCCCGTGCCCGTAAGATTGAGCGCTTCCTGTCCCAGCCCTTCTTCGTGGCAGAAGTGTTCACCGGTTCTCCCGGCAAGTATGTGTCTCTGAAGGATACGATCCGGGCCTTCAAGGGCATTCTGGAAGGTGAGTACGACTCTCTGCCTGAGCAGGCCTTCTACATGGTCGGTTCCATAGAGGAAGCGGTTGAGAAAGCTAAGTCCATGTAAGCCGGGCGGCCTTTGTCACAGCAGATAAAGTGATAAAGGCCTTCCCAAAAGGAGGTCACTCAAATGGCAGTCAGCGTACATTGCGACATTGTCAGTGCCGAAGAAGAGATTTTTTCCGGGCTGGTGGAAATGATCATTGCCACCGGTACCCAGGGTGATCTGGGTATTACCCTGGGCCATGCGCCTTTGCTGACTGAGCTGAAGCCCGGTCCGATCCGGCTGGTCACTCAGGCCGGCGGTGAAGAGGTGTTCTATGTCTCCGGTGGTTTTCTGGAGGTACAGCCCAGCCAGGTAAAAATTCTGGCAGATACCGCTTTGCGTGCGGATGATATGAACGAAGCTGCCGCGGCTGAAGCCAAGCGTCAGGCGGAACAGGCTCTGGAAAACCAGAGTGGCGAGTTCGATTACTCCAGGGCAGCTACCCAGCTGGCGGAAGCTGCCGCCCAGCTCAGAACCCTGCAGGCCATTCGCAAGAAGCTGGGCAAATAAACCCAGGTTAGAAAAACGGCACTTTATGCACCCTCAAAACCCTGCTTTTCTGCAGGGTTTTTTTTCATCTACCCTTAATTCATTAGGAACAGAAAAGCGAATAACAATTTAATTATTTATCGCTATTCAGCCACTCAGCACTCCCTCCCTGTTTCATCTTTTCCAGGGGGGATTAACCAGCAGGCACTCAGGGATATGGGCGGAAATGTCAATCAGGCCGGGGGGACAATCACACCGGGTTTTCCGAGCCAGCCTTCCGTCGTCGATAATACCCATCCTGCAGGAAAGTCGTCTGATAAACCCGTCAGGTCTGTTCAATCCGGCTCACAGCTGCCCAAGCCAAAAGGGAAGGCAAAAAAGCGGCGCAGGCTCAGGGACTACTCTGTCAAAAAAGATAATGACTCCACACGACGAAGAAAAGCCAGGGGATTGATCCATCGTCTGGAGAACATGACAGAGAGAGCGGGAGCTGGCAACGTCAGGCAAAGAGCGATGACTCTGAAGGGGGAGCTTCAAAATCTGGACTATGCCATGCGTCGGCTCCGGCAGGAACAGGACGGCCATCCCGCCGGTGCCCGAAAGCTTGCCAACCTGGAGGATGCATCAAAATACCTGAAGCGTCAGGAAGGCAGTCTGACGATATATACCTCAAAAAAGACCGGTGCTGAATTTATTCCCTACGACACCCAGTACGCCATGGAGCTAAAGCCGGGGATGGTGCTTCGTACAACCTATGGTGATGTGCTTAAACAGGGCAGCCAGCTTTATTGCTCCAGCGCGAAGCAACGGTTGAGTGTTGTTGATAACTCTGCGGGTAAAACAGTCGAGATTGTCAGGGATGACTGGCGCTGTGACCAGCCCCTGGCCATTGAAAGAAAATACCTTCAGCATCAGCTGGCCAGATTGAATGAGAAAGTACTGCAACTGGAGGGGCGCCAGGACAAACAGCACTATCCATCCGGTGCGGTCCCAATAGAACCCTTTGAAGACAGAAGCCGTTATCAGCAAGTGCTGTTTGATGACCGCCCGGATATAAGGGTGTTTGTGTCCAGGAATACCGGAAAACAGTATGTGGCATTTGATTTGCACCGCGTGGTTCCTCTCAAGCCGGACAACATCACTTCCACCCGGCACGGGGATATTTGCTGCAGAGAATCTGACTATGTAGTGTCTGGAAAGGGCGAACAGCTGGTTCGAGAGGAAGGGCAGCTGTTTACTGTTGAACTGCCGGATGCTGAGAGTGCTAAAACCCATCCGATGCCCATAGGGAAAGAAAAGCCGAGAAAACAGGCCAGAAAGCTTCCCTCCCCCGAGGTAGACAGAGCCGATCAGGCACCGATTCAGAAAGAGACCATTACCCGTTCCCAGAAGCAGGAAAGAGCGCCTGTCCGGAAGCAGGAGAATGAGGCCCGGAAAGCCCCTGAAAAGCCTCTGCCCAAGGCGGTAAACTCACCGGATCAACCGTCCTCTGGAAAAAAACCTTACTCTCAGGGCCGTGAAGAGGTTAAGGAGCAAGCTCGTCCAATCGCTCATAGTGAACCTTCCCGACCAGCTACGACAAAGCCGCTTCGTCCCCGGCAGGAGCATACTGTTGAAAGACAAAAAGCTAAAGCACCGGAAGCAACCGCTGAGCAAAAAAGCAAAGCGGGCAGTCAGGCTTCAAGAGTGCCGGGTGTAGAGCCGAAAAAGTGGAAGCCAGATGCTGGTAAGAAAGGCTCTCCCCGGGGTGATGGAAGAACACAACAGACGGCTGCGCAACGAACCAAACCTGCTGTTGAAACGCGGCAGAAGAGGGAAGCCGACAAGCTAGCCGTGAAGAGAAAAGCGGTGCAAAGCCCCTCCGACCAGACCCCTCTCAGGCAGAAGAAACCGATGGCGAGGCCTTCAGGCGCCCGCCGGGTTGAAGACTTTGCCAAGTCTGGCTCTCTGAAGAGTACATCCTATAAAGGGTATGAGCATTTTCGCTTTTTTCAGGAAGAGGGTTCAAACCGAAACTACGTTGGCTACGATGATAACTGGGCCGTGCCGCTGGTTCCCGGTCATATAACCTCCACCCGTTATGGGCAGGTTTATCTGTCGGAAGATGGCCAGCCCTGCCTAACTGGCCCGGGAGGGCGCTTTTATGAAAAGAACGGGGAAATCCTTCTGGAAACGCCATCAGAGCCTGCACCAGGGACTCCGGCTGGCAGCATTCCCATAGACCAGATGAACAGCAGCGCCCTGTTCTCTATAAGCAATCTGGAGGGTGAGGATTTAACACTTTTCGCATCGAAAAAAACGGGAAAAACCTATGTTTCCTATGACCAGAAAAGCGCGATTGAATATAAAGAAGGGGAGATCGTTCATACCCGGTTTGGAGACTTCTGCAAAATAAACGATGGCTGCCTTTTGGCTGGAGAAGGCAGTGTATTAATAAAGAGAGATGGAAAAGTCCGTAAGGTAAAAGACGCGCTCCGGGAAACGATTCCCAGACTGAAGAACAAAAAACTGACAGCCAGGGATAAACTGGATCAATTATTCAACAACTACTCTAAAGCCCTTTTTGTGGAGAATGCGGTTGCTCTTGATCGAGGCAGGGTCAGCGAGTTTCTGACAGTCTATGAACAAGCCATCCAGGATGAAGTCAAAGTGAAGGCCTCAAAGGTTCCGGAAAAAAAAGACCGGCGCCTTAAAGCGATCCAGCATTTGAAAGACTTCGTTGGGGGAATAGGTGATCAGGATGAACGGGCCACTGAACTTTTGACCATTGCCTTGCAGTGCGCTGGCCGGCTCAGGGAGCGGAATCTTGTTCAGCAAACCGGCCTTCCCTACTGTGGTGTGTATTCGGTGGCCCAGGCGTGCTGGGCCGCTGAACCGGAGCGTATGGTTTTACACACTCTCGGTCTGGCTCTGGATTTTTATGGTGATGATACTGCGGCGCGGCATCAGGCGTTTCCAGAGAGCTTTGTTCTTGAAGATAAAAATGGCCCAATGGCGGATCAGTTGGTGGTGGCATCGTTCATGCGGGATAAAATAAATCAGAACCAGTCTGGAACGCATTTTGAGGAGGACCAGCTTTTTCTCGATAAGTTTAATATTCCTTATCAGTCCATTCCTTCTCCTCAGGGGCAGCAACAGGCACCGCTGATAGTACAGACATCATTGGAAGAAAAGCGGACAGGGCAGACGAGAGCCAGTAAGGGCCCACAACATACCTTCCAAATGCAAATTGAGCTGCTCAGAAAGTTAGTCCGTGCCACTCAGGCGGGAGCCAGTGTAAGGGCAGCTGCTACGCCCAAATGTGCACAGGCATTAAGCAAGCTGAGTGAACAGTATCAGGCGAAGCAGTCAAGAAAAGCGATCCCCACCGGGGACTTCATGGGCCTGTTGCAGAGCAGCGAGCCTGCTGAAATGGGTCATGCAGTGACCATTGATAAAGTGCAGCTGGCACCGGGTGGCAGGGAAGTCAGCTTAAAGCTGTACACATGGGGCAAATCCTATGAACTGGAGCTGCCCATCGAGCGTCTCAGTGAGGCCTTTGCTTCGGATTGGCATATTATTGGTGATTCAGCCCGACAACCACAGTCGAGTTAACTTTCCTTCCAGTAGAACCCGGGCCTGAGGTTCGCTATAGTTCGCGACAGCCTGTATTTCACCCACTGGACTGACCTTTTTATGCCCCTTACCCAGCCTCTGGAACCTTCCCTGAATTACGATGCCGTTGTTATTGGTGCCGGTGCATCGGGCCTGATGTGCGCATTGACAGCGGGCGACCGTGGCAGAAAGGTTCTGGTGATTGATCATGCCAACAAGATCGGTAAGAAAATTCTGATTTCCGGCGGTGGGCGCTGCAACTATACCAATATGTTCACCGAGCCGGGCAATTACCTGTCCAGCAACCCCCACTTCTGCAAATCGGCCCTGGCGCGCTATACCCAGTGGGATTTCCAGGCGCTGGTGGATAAGCACGGTATTCCCTGGCATGAGAAAACCCTGGGGCAGCTTTTCTGCAACGACCAGTCCCGGGATATTGTCGATATGCTGGTGACGGAGTGCCGCAAAGCCGGTGTGACCGTGCGTCTGAAAACAGAGGTGAAGCAGCTAACCAGGTCCGACCAGGAGGGAAAGAACTGCTTTCAGCTGGAGACCTCTCTTGGGAAAGTGAGCTGTTCTTCTGTGGTTGTGGCGACGGGAGGGTTGTCCTTTCCTACCATGGGAGCAACCGGGCTGGGCTATGAACTGGCAGAGCGGTTTGGTCATACGCTGGTTGAGCGGGCACCCGCCCTTGTCCCCTTCACCATGACAAAGCAATGGTTGCAGCAGTTTGCCGGGCTTGCCGGTGTCAGTGCGGAAGTGATTGTCAGTTGTAATGAGCAAAGCTTTCGGGAAAACCTGCTGTTTACCCACCGGGGAGTCAGTGGACCGGCGATATTACAGATTTCTTCCTATTGGCGTCACGGGGACACCGTGTTGATCAACTGGCTTCCCGGCATCAACGCCGGAGAATGGCTGACCCAGGCAAGAGAAACCAGGCCAAGGGCGGAGTTCCGTACTTTATTGTCGGAAAGGCTGACCCGTCGACTGGCCCAGGCCCTGTGTGAATATGGCAAGTTGAGGCTGTTGACTGACGGTGGGCACAAACCACTGAACCAATTCACCCCCGTGGAGCTGGAAAAGCTGGCTTATGAACTGGAATGCTGGCCACTGATGCCCTCAGGAACCGAGGGCTATCGCAAAGCAGAGGTAACCCTTGGGGGCGTGGCCACCGATGGCATTTCTTCTAAAACCTTTGAAAGCAAGAAACAGCCTGGGCTTTATTTTATTGGCGAGGTTCTGGATGTTACCGGCCATCTGGGCGGTTTTAATTTTCAGTGGGCCTGGGCTTCCGGTTATTGCGCCGGGCTGTATATTTGACAGGAAAAATTATGAAATTTATCAATCGCTGTGTTGTGACACTCAAGCCGAAACCTGAGCTGGTGGAATGGGTCAAAGGGCTGGGTGTTGAGAGGCCGGAGGTCTGGGACTTTGAGGGCGGTGCCTACCTTCTGGATGAACATGAGTCTGAAGAAAGCCTGATGCAGGCCATCAGTGATCAGGCCAGAGCCATGCTGGAAAATGAACTTGCCATCTGGACCGAAGATGAGTCCCGGTGGCCGGAGCAGAGGGATTTTAACGCCCTGAAGCAGTGGTTTGACCTGCACATTATAGTGGACCCCAAAAACTGGACCACTGGCTAAGTTAAGTTTTTCGACTGTATGATGCCCTTTCAAGGAGGGGAAAATGACAGTCAGAAAAAGGAAGCGTCATGCACCTGAATTCAAAGCTCAGGT
>NZ_JBLYZI010000120.1:0-15039 GCF_057680865.1 Endozoicomonas sp. Z74 | reverse complement strand
GGTTAAACCCTGCCACTTTCAAGTAAGTTTTTGGTGGATTATCCACCAAAATTTCTGGGGCTAGGCTGCTTTTGCGATCCCAAAAGATGAATTTATCAAATAGCTGGGGTTGTTCGCACCTTCCTTAGCTATGCATCAACTGTATCAAGCCATGATGAAACAGTTGCTTATCTTTCTAAACTTAGAAAAAAGAGAAAGTATACAGGCCAAACATGGATACTCTGCAACAGGAGTTATCCTGAAGGACAACTCTATGAGTCACCGATGTTTGTGGTAATCTATCTATCTGAAAATCTTTATATTTTCACGAATCCAGATGTGTTAGGCTTCACAGATGAAGCGAATTTTGCCGCCCTGATTGACAACACCTTAACGAACAGTGACCAGTATTCCTGGCTCGAATTAAAGGATTCCCCCAGACAGCTCGAGCTATCCCACGAACATTTGGAATTGTAGAAAACTGGAAAAACACTCCATAAAGCGTGAGCAAACCAACATTCAGTTACTGCACGGTGAAAAGTACTTTCTTCACTAAAAATTGAAAAGTACTTTTCCTGCTTTTACTTGCTCTGCCCACGCTCGAAAATCTTTATGCCACTTAAAAAACCATGTTTTCCTGATTAAAAAGGCCCGTAATTAATCATTCCGGCAATCACCGCTCCGGCACAGGCCAGAGCCACCGTGAAAATAAAAAACGGAAAATAAAACTTCACCCAGCGGATGTAATCCACCCGGGCCGCTACCAGTGCCGCAATAAAATAACCACTGGTGGGGAAGAAAATATTCGACAGCCCATCCGCCACATTGGAAGACCAGACCAGCACCTGCTGGTTCATTCCCACCAGGTCCGCAACCGGACTTAGAATCGGCAGGGTCACCAGCATCTGGCCGGAGCCGGAGGGCACCAGAAAGTTGAAGGTCGCCTGACTGAACACCACGCCAACCGCCGTTGCCCATTCCGGTAATCCACCAATGAACGAGGCCAGGTAATACACCAGAGTGTCCATGATATTACCGGTATTGAGCGTCACTGAAACCCCTCGGGCAACCCCGCAGATCAGGGCGCCCACCAGCATCATTTTCATGGCCTCATTAAAGTCATTGCAGACCTTGTTCATGGAACTGCCTGCCAGCAGGGAGGCGATCACTGCCATGGTGACAAAGAGCCCGGAAATGGCATTGAACCCCAGTCCAAAGATCATAATACTGCCAATCACCGACACAAACAGGATCAGCGTCACCAGCCCAGCCATTTTCAGGCGGGGGCTGTAATCCACCACCGTCTGTTCCCCTGCCTCTTCTTTCCCTGCAACAAGCAGCTCTTCCCGAAGCTTCAGGTCGTCTTCATACATCGTGCTGGCTTGTGGGTTTTGCTTAACCCGTCGGGCATAACGAAGAATAAACGCAATGACGCAGGCCATGACGATGCACCAGAAGATGATCCGATACCAGGCCCCTGAAAACAGGGGTAATCCTGTAATCATATGGCCAATGCCCACATTGGTGGGGGCAGTCACGCCAAAGGCAAAGCCCAGTGTGCAGGGAATAATAGCGGTGGCTGCGGCCGTCATGGAGTCATAACCAAGGCGCAACATCAGCGGCAGGATGATCGGTATATAGGCAATGGATAACTCCGGCGTACCGATAAACGCACAGATGGCCCCGAATACCAGCACCAGGATAGGGATCATAAACTCCGTTTGCCGACCCAGCCGGGTGACCAACATATTGATGCCCATATCCACCACACCAATCTTCTGTAGAACAATCACCGAACCACCCACCAGAAGGGTCAGCACCACAACCGCAGCAGCCCCTTCAATGCCTGCGGGAATGGCCTCAATCACATCCATGATGCCCACCGGCGTCTGTTCAATCTGCTGGTAAGTACCGGCAATCACCGCCTGTCGGCCATTGGCCAGGGTCTCACGCTCATACTGGCCCGCCGGGATCACCCAGCTGAGCAAAGCCATGATTACGATAAAACTGAACAGGATGATGTAAATATCCGGAAATTCAAACCGGCGACGGTGAATCGGCTTGCTATTAATGGAGTGAGTTGATTTCTGTTTCGTTGCCACGGATTCAGACATATTCAGACCTGCTTTTTATGTAGTGGGAAAAAGGTCCATCGGAAAATCACAGCACTCACCAGCGACGATCCCTTGTCTGCATAACTATCCACCCACCTAAACCGGTGGTTGTTTAGTCAGCGCTACTTTCTGCAAATCAAAAAAATAATAGCAATCAACTCTACTATTCCAATAATTCCAAAAAATATATTGCTGTGCATCAATATTGATGGCTTCGTGCGGAGTCTAAAATAAAGGAATGCGGTATCACGACTTTGACGCAGTTTATTCTCGACCTGGCAGAGCTTTCTGAAAAAGTCAGTATGACTAACACTCTTGTTATCCACTAGGTGAACCTAAATGATGAAGCACAGTCTATCCGAACTCTAATTCAGTATATGACCAGACGAGGATCAACAATGGACGCCAGTATTAATTTTGCATGCAGCATTTGTTACTCTCCACTTTCTGACTGTGTCGAATGGGATGACAAAGATAATTTGAAATACTTGGGTGAAAGATTGGTTACCCCATGCGTTCACAAGTTTCATAGTGAGTGTCTTTTAGCCGCCTTCGAATCAAACCAACATTGTCCTTATCGGTGCACATTTAAACCAGAGGAAGCAGAAACATTAAAAGGACGTATGATAGCAAACCACAAACACATAAATAACTATATTAAAAATGAGTGTAAAACCTACCCTGATGATTCAGGCTTAAAAACCATGGCTGAAGCTGATGCAAAGTTATTAAACCCTATAACCTGCTCAATTCTATCCAGCAAAGCATCAGAACCAGAAAAGCAACTGTTCCGAGATAAAGTTGTACAAGTCTGTAACGCTGCACAAAAGAAATTGACTGACTACCTGAACAGTCATGGTCAACAAGCAGATGAAAGAGCTGTTCCATCAGCGCCCCCTATGCCAGCAGGCATGCAAAACCAGCAGGGGCAGGGAGCACAAGCACAAGGACAAGGACAAGGACAAGGACAAGGACAAGGACAACAACCACAGAACTTTGGAAACCCGAACAGAAGAAACTGGTGCAAATGTACCATTCTTTAACTCCCTCCTTATCGGTCCAGGTAACCCGCTGGCAGCCCTGGCTGCCACCGGGTTACTGCTATCATTCCAAACCTAAACGGCTGACTTGGCACGAACCACTGAAGTATTCTTCTGCCCCATCAATACGTAGTACAGAATGCCGCCAATCACCGCTCCAATCACCCAGCCAAACCCCTGAAGAGCCGACAGGGCTGGCACCCACACGGTCCCAATGGCAAAGGTGGCAGCAATGGCAAAGGCCTGCAGTGCCTTTTTATTCCAGCCATTGTCGTAGTAATAGGCACCATCGGGCTCAGAAGAGAACAGATCCTGAACATTGAGCTCCTGCTTCTTCAACAGGTAGTAATCCACCATCATGATGCCATAGACCGGTGCCAGAACCGCCCCCAGGGTATTCACAAAACCGTCAATACCAATGTTACTGATCAGGGAAACCCAAAAGGCACCGATAAAGAAGGAGATCACCGCGGTAATCACTCCGCCCATTTTGAAGCTGACTTTATGGGGCAGCAGGTTGGCCAGCCCATAGGCAGAAGGAATGAAGTTGGCCACCATGTTGATGCCGATGGTCGCGGCAAAGAAGCAGGTGGCTGCGATGATGGTCAGGAAGATATTGTCCACCCGCTCAATAATTTCCGCCGGGTTGGTCAGCTGCTCGCCGAACACCACCACGGTGCCAGCCGTCACAAGCAGGGCAATAAAGGAAAACAGCGCAACATTGCCGGGCAGCCCCCACCAGTTGCCTTTCCTCAGGGCTTTCTCGTCTTTCACAAACCTTGAGAAGTCGCCGAAATTGATGACCACGGCGGCAAAATAGGCAATCATGGTGCCCATCACAGCGAAGAAAGCAACTACCGGTCCACCGACGTATTCACCAGTCCCCTTGAAAATATTGCTGACCGCAGGCAGCAGCTGGTCACCGGCCTGGAACCAGATCATCAGCATCAGGGCGATCATCACCAGGTAAACAAAGGGGCCGGCCCAGTTCAGGAAACGGGTAATCCAGTCAATTCCCCGCATGAACATGGCCAGCTGGAACAACCAAACGACGATGTATGAAAACCAGCTGACCCCGGTCATGCCAAGAAAGGTTTCAGTGCTTTGAAATTTGAACAAACTGTTCAGCAGCAAGGTCACGGCAGTAGAGGCAAAATACGTCTGCACCCCGTACCAGAACATGGCCACAATACCGCGGCTCATGGCTGGGAAGTTGGCTCCCCTCACGCCCATGCAGACCCGGGCCAGCACCGGGCTGGGTATCCCGTATTTAACACTGGGCTTACCGGCCAGGTTACAGAGAAACATAATCACAATGGCTGCAAGGATGATGGCCGTCATCACCGCCCACCCGTTTAAACCGGATGTTATAAATAAAGAAGCCGCCAGGGTGTAACCAAACAGGCTCTGGACGTCATTGGCCCAGACATTGAAGATCTCAAAGGCCCCCCAGGTTCGTCCCTCAGGCTTCAGGGGGGCAAGGTCTTCATTGTATAACCCCGGATCCACCCTGCTGGTGTCAATGTGGGTGTGCCGGGCATGCAGATCGGAGGACTCACTCATGGTCATCTCCCAGAATTAGTAAAATAAGAGGTTCTTTTTTGAATCGTTTTCTAAACCGTTACTTATCAGACGGTGGCCTACCAATAAGCCCTGTGCTCATTCAGGCTGAATTCAGGCAGAATCAGCTCACCGCTGCCGGGCTCGGCAAACACTTCGCCTTCCCGGAACACCGTGCTCCCCCTGACAAGGGTCTCAATCACCTGACCTTTTATGGCTTTTCCTTCCCAGGGCGTCAGGCTGCTCTTCTGCTTGCCCAGAGATTTTGAACCTTCATAGACCCACTCGTGCCCCGGGTCAGCCAGGACAACATCCGCGTCCATTCCTACCCGGAGTGCCCCCTTGCGCCGGCTCAGTCCAAACCGGCGGGCAGGGTTCGTTGACATCAACCGGGCCAGTTGTTCCGGCCTCATGCCCCGACGGTTCATCCCGGCATCCAGCATCAGCGGCAACATCAACTCAATGCCCGGAAGCCCCGGCGGCACCGCCCAGATATCTCCGTTATGCCTTAACCGGTCATCATCGGTATAAGGGCAGTGATCGGAGCCGAGCATATTGATCTCCCCCTTGAACAACATGTCCCAGAGCACTGCCTGGTTTTCATGGCTGCGCAGGGGTGGGTTGCATTTGGCAAAGACGCCCCAGCGATCCAGATCCGTGTCGTCCAGTACCAGGTAGCTGGGCAGGGTTTCCACGGTCATGGACACACCCCGGGAGCGGGCATGGCGGATAACATCCCGGGCCCGACCACTGGACAGGTGGCAGATATGAACATCACAGCCGGTCTCTTCTGCAAACAGGGCAATGCGGGAAATGGCTTCAATTTCGGCAATATCGGGTCTTGACTGCAGATGGGCCAGCCCACCGGAAACACCGGCCTGCTCCATGGCCGCCGCCGTGGAGTCAATGATGTCGGCATTCTCCGCATGGAAACCAATAAAGCGGTTATAACGCCGGATCACTTTCATGGCTTCCAGCAGCTTGTAATCGGTCAGCTTTGGCGCATCAGGATCGGTGGATAGAAAGGTCTTGAAAGCAACACAGCCGGACTCAACCAGCTCTTCAATCCTGTCCAGATCATCCGCTGGCAGCAGCCCCCAGAGCGCGTAGTCAGTAACCACCTGGGCTTTTGCCACTTCGTGTTTATGCATAAAAGCGGAGCGGCTGGTCACCAGTGGCTGGCTCAGGGGCATCTCAACCGTAGTGGTTACACCTCCGGCCGCCGCCTGCAGGGTGCCGCTGTGAAAATCTTCCCTGGCCCGACCCGGACCGGGCTCCTTGAAGTGAACGTGAGGATCGACAACACCGGGAAAAACCATCAGGTGGCGGGCATCAATTCGCCGCTGTGCCGGAAGCTCTACTCCCTCTGCCATAATGGCGGCAATCCGCCCATCCTTTATCGCCAGGTTGCCGTTCACGGTTCCCGAGTCCAGCACCAGAGTGCCCCCGGTAATCATCAGATCCATGGTGTCATGAGGATGATTGCTCATAGTCCGCCCCCAAGCTCATCGCTTATCTTGTATAAAGTCTTGAAAATGGTGCTTATGGGACAGTTCCAGGGAGTGGAGACTGCCCCGGAAAATCAATGACCCGCTCTGAAACGCCGGGCGGAAGGAAGGTGCTTCATGAGCAGGTAGTAGGTCAGACCGGCAGGTATCAGGCTGGCATACCAGGAGACACTGACAAAGGTGAGGGCCGCAGCGGCGCCGACAATCACGGCAATCACCCCAGCCCAGTTGATACCACTGAGTGGCCCCTGCTCATCGTAGAAAACGTCCAGGCTCAAATCCGTTTTTCGGATCAGGAAATAATCCACCAGCAGCACGGCAAAAATAGGACCAAGGAACGCTGAGTAGCTTTGGACAAACAACTGCAGGCCCGCAGCAGAGTCTTCCTTGACCAGTTCCCACGGGAAGGTACCAAACGACACCAGCCCAACCAGTACCGCCGCTTTCTTAAAGCTCAATTTGAAGGCATCCATAAGGACATAGGCAGGGGGAACCACATTGTTCAAAACATTGGTGGTCACCTGGGCGAAGGCAATAAACAGCAGCGTGATAATCAGCAGGGGGGTATTGTCCACAGCACTGGAGAACACCTTGATGGGATCGGCAATGCCGGTTGCTCCGGACACCATCAGACCAATCAGCCCCATAAAGACGGTAGCGGGAAGAATGGCGGCCACATAAATCGTGGTCATTCGACCTTTACCCGTGGACTGCTTCATCTCCCGGGAGTAGTCACTGACATTCAGCATCATGGTGCTGTATATACCCAGGAACAGCATGGTGGCTTTCCAGAAGGGCAGCCCCCAGGTGCCTTCAATATTGACAATAGCGTGGGTAATTTCAGCGCCGTACTTGTCCACGGTGCTGTAAAACATGTAGGCCAGGGCAAAGATAATGAAGCCACTGCCAATGTTCTCCAGCCATTTGATGCCCTGGAAGCCCAGCACAGACAAACCGATCTGCAATCCCTGGAACAAAATAAAGAACAGCACCAGGTTGTCATATCCGAACAGGGTCAGTGACACCATATTCAGCGCACCGGCACCAATCCAGCTCTGGAAACCAAACCAGACCACAGCCGGCACCGCCCGGATCAAGCCGGGAATTTTGGTACCGGCAAAACCGAATGCCCCCCGGGCCTGAACCACAAAGGGAATACCATACTTCTGCCCGGCCATCCCATTGAGCATCAGAGCCAGACCAATCACCAGGCAGCCCAGAGCCATAGCAGCGACCGCCTGGGTCAGGTTAAGGGTGCCAACAATGCTGGAGCCCATGGCAAAGGTACCAATAGAAACGCACCCTCCCATCCAGGTGAACAGGTAAGACCAGTTGCCCATGATCCGGTTGGTCTGGGGAGAAAGGGACTCCTCCCCGGCTTTTTTTATTTCCTGACCACCCTCCGGTATAGGTTCGGTGACCACTTTATTATCATTAATTGCCAGCTCGCTCATCAGAACATCCCCCGTTCCAGGATCGTTTTCGGGTGTTGTTTTATTTCTCCAGGAACTAAAGGATCAGTTTCCTGCTTGTAGTAAAACACCACGATGTAAAGCGGTTGAATTCATCCGACCAACGACCCTTTCAGCGTTTTTAATGGGGCGATTAAAAACCAATCAATTGATTAAAATACGCCCTATCCTTTTTAAATTATTAAATTTATTCAACTGCACCAGCGTCTGTCGGAAATAAAACACGTTTGATTCGAAAAAAAATTGAGCCAGATCATCGCCCATTCAGGCATACACTTTTTTTACTTTCCTGAAGGGTCCGGCTCTTGCAAATCCAGTTATTGATCGATGAATTCATTGTGTTGTATCAGTGCATTCGCCCGATACAGAACTCTTTTTTATCCAGAAAAACTTCTTTAAGGTTATCGCCCACATCGGCCGGGTCAGCGACCAGAAACTCCGAACGTGCGCTCAATGACAACAACGGGTGATGCCAGGTACCTGGGGAGTAAACCACGCCCTGTCCCCGGTCAGCCCTGAAACACCGTATGGAAGCCAGGTCCGGCTGATCGCCTCCTTCCGCCACCACCACCAGATAAGGCTCATGATTAAGGGGCATGAACATCTGGCAGCCCACAGGGTGCTGTTCCAGAACCTGCAGATTAAATGGCAACACGACAGGTTCAGACTGATAAAAAAGATGGGTATTGATGGATTGAGCGCCACCGCACTGAACAGAAGCCAGGGCTGGGTACTTTTCACACCGTCCCTGATTATTATTGATGGTTTTCCCTCTGAACTCGATTACTTCACCAAAAGGGGAAAACCCTGTAAACGTCAACGGCTCAATTGGGATATAGGTGGTCATGATTGGCCACTCCATTTTAATTTAGGCTTATCATTAAATGTTCTATTGGATAAATATGCGACACATTCCAACACTTTATTTATCCAGGCAATTTTTCTGACAAGGATATTGACTGTGCTGAGGATGGTTTCCAGAAACCACCCAATCAGCATTTATTAAGTCAGACCGTCCGTAGATTCAGCTTGCCATAACCGGGCTCAACCAAAACCTCACCCTGGCGGAAGACCGTTTCTCCACGAACCAGAGTCTGGTCAACCCGGCCTTTCAGACGACGGCCTTCAAAGGGACTGCGGGTGCATTGCGCCTTGGCAAAAGAGTTTTTCCAGGAATACGTCCATTCAGCATCCAGATCCACCAGCACCACATCGGCATCATTACCCAGTTTCAGGGACCCCTTGTGGGGCAGGTCAAAACGCTTGGCAGGATTGGTTGCCATCATTTCAGCGAGCCGCTCCAGGCTGACTCCCCGACGGTGATAACCTTCATCCAGCATCAGGGGCAGCATCAGATCCATACCACCAATGCCTGGAGGCATTTTCCAGATATTTTCCCCATGCTGCAGCCGGTCTTCATCGGTGTAGGGGGTATGATCGGTACCAATCATGTCAAACTCACCGGCTTTCACCATGTCCCAGAGCTGCTCTTTATTTTCCGGACTTCTCAGGGGTGGGTTACACTTGGCAAAGCCATGGTGTTTCTCCAGATCCTCAGTATCCAGCACCAGGTAATGGGGGCAAGTTTCCACCGTCACATCCACCCCCCGCTTTCTGGCATCCAGAATCAGCTGCCTTGCCTTAACCGTCGACAGGTGGCAGATATGCAGGCGGCACCCGGTGTGTTCCGCAAACAGAATAACCCGGCTGATGGCTTCCACCTCGGCAATTTCCGGGCGGGCCTGCTCATGGGCCTTGCCATTGAACAGACCTTTCTCTTCAAACTCCTTCTGCCGGTTAAACAGAATGTCTGCATTCTCGGCATGGACCCCCACCAGCCCGTTAAACTGGCTGATCTCTTCCATGGACTTCAACAGGGCGTAATCCGGTGTATGGGGGTAATCCGGGCTGGCATAAGGAATGAAAACCTTGTATGCCACACAGCCACAGTCGTTCAGTTCACCATAGTGACCTGTGGACTTCTCGGTCAAAGCTCCCCAGAACGCTACATCTACCACCGTTTTTCCTTCGACAATTTCTTCCTTGAACCGGAAAGCAGAGCGGTCCGTGACCGGAGGAACGGACAGGGGCATTTCAATCATGGTGGTAATCCCACCGGAAGCCGCTGCCCGGGAACCGGTCAGATAATCCTCCCTTTCCGGGTAATGGGTGGGCTCCCAGATATGGCTATGAGGATCCACCAGCCCTGGCATTACGGCCATTCCCCTGGCATCAATCTCGCGCTGGGCTTGAGGTGCCGTATCATTAGTGGTGATGCCGACAATTTTCCCATTGGCGATTGAAAGAGCGCCTTCAACAACTCCGGTTTCCAGCACCAGTCGACCATTCTTTATAACAACATCTACGGTTTGTTTTAATTCGTTCATGGCAACCACCTTTTCCAGATGCTTATCAGTATTTGATCTTCAGAACCCATTGGTTTCATTGCTGCGGTCATCTCTTGTCATTCAGTGACCGGTACAGCCCAGGAAAACAATGGTCTCTGCTCTCTTGAGAAAGGCCGGGCAAAAGCCCGGCCTGGTTTTATTAATTCACACCTACCACAGAGGCCAGCAGCGCCATCCGCATGGCCACAGAGAACTCAATGGCCTTGAAGTAGATTTCATGAGCAGAATCATCAATGGCGAAATCAAACTCACCGGGATTCCTTGGCAGAGAGTGGTGAACGCCCACGGTCTTGCCGGTTGCCTTCTTGACCCGCCCCAGCATATCCAGGCCGAGATAATGGTTGTCCATCTTCTTCATGAAGTCTTCACGATTGGGGTCGTCTTTCTTCACAGAACAGCCAGGCAGGTAAACCAGCTCCACTTCCTTTTCAATAAAGAGCTCTTCATGGCCCTTCTGATCCAGATCAAAGTGCTCTTCAAAACTGGCCCCCATGGCCACCAGCTTCTGACGGACAATTTCAGGTGTCCGCAGTTCACTGGCACCGGTGTAGACAATGTGAGCTCCCATGGCCGCCAGAGCCAGGGCGAAAGACTGACCGGAACGGGCACGGCTGAGGTCAGGGGTGGAAATGACAATTTTCTTGCCTTCCAGCTCTCCGCCAAACGCTCTCCAGCAGGTATAACTGTCCAGCAGGCCCTGGGTTGGGTGGGTCACATGACCATAGCCACCAGAGATGATCGGAGCGCCCTTGCCAGCCAACTGCTCAATGGCACCCAGCGCTTCCTGGTCGTCAGGGTGACGCATAACAATGACGTCAGCGTACTTGGAGGTTACACGCAGAGAGTCGTACAGACTTTCATTCTTGGCCGCAGAAGAGTTGTGAACCGGATCGGCTTCAGTAATAACCTGACCACCCAGACGGATCATGGCGTCTTCATGGCTGCAGCGGGTACGGGTGGATGGCTGGAAAAACAGGGTATACAGCGTCTTGCCCTGGAGCAGGTTGGTGCCGGTGCGCATAAACGGCTCCAGCATTTCAGAGGCCTGGAACAGGTTGGTGATCTGTTCTTTGCTGAAATCATCCAGGAAGGTAACGTTACGGCCTTTCATGCCGGTCGCTTCCAGGTGATCGCGAATGTCTTTGGCCTTGAAGTTGGAATCGATTGCCATGGTCTTAAACTCCTGATTTTTACTTTTCTTTGATTTTTTGGTTTTGCAAGTGTCGTTTTTCTGGAGGCCCGGCCAGCGGTACGATGAGTCACCTCAGCCAGGCCTCTGCTTCTTATGAACCGGCTTTTTATAAACCCGCTTCTCAGATCTCTACATCTCTATGGCAGTCCTTGGAATAGATGTAGGTAAAGCGGCCGTTACCGGTGCCATAACAGGCCTGCTGGGTGTAGGGCCCAAACCAGATAAAGTCTTCAGCCATGGTCTGTACCCAGTCGTCTCCCAGCAGATAAATGCCTTCACCCTCCAGCAGATAAGCGCCATGCTCCTGAACATGGGTTTCAATGAAGGGGTGGCATCCCCCCGGCGCAAAGCTGAGAATGTGGAAGTTCATGTCAAAGTGGGTATCAATGGGCAGCAGATCTTTCAGGAACACCTGCTCCAGCCCCATGTAATTCACTTCTTCAATTTCATTGGTATTGCCAAACACGGTGTAAGGCTGCTTGCCTTCAGCAGGAATATAACGCTGCTTATAAAGGATGACCCGGACATCACCACGACCGGTGTTCTTGAATTCCAGCGCCTTATTATCGGGGGCATAGGCAAATCCGCCCTGTCCCAGAGTAATGGACTCATCCCCCACTTTGACTTCCAGCTCACCGTCGCCATCCATCACCCAGATGAAGCTTTCCACCCCTTCTTCCGCCGCAAAAGGCTTCGAGGTATAGCCATCTTTAAGCACGGATCCGGTATACCAGACAAAACTGCAGCCAATTTTTGGAGAGCCCAGAATCGTCAGCTGGCAATTTTCCAGCCCGGGGATAACATTGATAACCCGGCCTTCGGGAGGCAATACGGCATAGACACCTGGCTTGACAACTGAGCGGGTCTTCAGATCGGGAAATGGCATGTTCAGCTCTCCTAACGTGAAACGGTTATTAACCTTTGTTTTGTGTTCCGTTGGTTGCCCTGGTTCAGGGAAACACCCTTATCACTGTTAACATTTCATGCTTTATTTATTTCGATGATTCCGTAACCAGACACTCAATTTCGACAGAGCCATTGTCGTATTATTATCATTGAGCAGTCCGCTGCAGGGCTGGAATATCAGGGGCGCAGACAACCAGCTCACTGTTTAACCGTCTCTCGAAACAAATTGTTAGCAATAAAAGCAATATTTGTTAGCGAATATACGCGGGTTTGAAGATGGAACATTGAGTTACATCAAAAAAACCAACGGACAATCACAAAATTTCCCATTGGCATGGCAATTTTTGACAAAGGACAAACAAACCGGGGACAGTTGACATCTGTTGTATTAAGAAAGGGAAAGAGCTGGTACAGGAAGGGGGGCCACAGTTATGCACTTTCAATGCACAATGCTGAAGACGCTTTTCACGGGCGATAGGGGGCGATGCCCAGCTCCCAGGGGAGCTGATCTCATCATTGCCTTATAGATGGTCTTATAAGTAGAAAAAAGGAGGGAGGGATTAACTGGCCAGCAGCTCTGCAAAATCAAGCTCTTTCGCTTCCTCTTCCGGTTCAAGCAGCTGGCTCTCGATAGTACGAAGGTGCTCATCCATAAAGTCTGCGGCTTCATCCTGGTCACCGTTGGTCAGAAGGTCCAGTAACTGCTGGTGATCATTGGAGGAGCAGGCCTGGTCGCTGGTTTTTTCATACAAACCAATAATCAGCGAGCTGGCCGCTACCAGCCGTTCGAGGGCATCAACCAGCACAGAGTTCCCGGCAACCCGGGCAATTGCCAGATGAAACTCCCCGGACAGCCTCACCATATCCGGTCTGGAAGCACGGGCTATGGCTGCATTTTCCTGCTCGATCAGCTTCGCCAGCAGTTGAAAATCACGGGAACCTGCTTGTTCCACCGCTTTACGGATAAGGGCTGTCTCAATAATACGTCGGGCTTCAAAGACTTCACGGGCCTCGTCCCTGGATGGACTGGCTACACAGGCCCCCTTGTTGGTTTCAATGATGACCACCCCCCGGCTCTGCAACTCCTGCAAAGCACTGCGCACATGGTTCCGGTTAGCCTTGAGCGCTTCAGACAGTTTAATCTCAATCAGGCGCGTACCGGCAGGCAGACGCTGTTCAATAATGGCCTTGTAGATAACATTAACGATTCTTCGTACTTCCTGGACCTTGAAGGTAGGCATATGCAGTTCCGCGTTTAACCAATTCAGCACCCGGTTGCTGAAGAATAGAACAAATGGCGCAATACGTACTTACCACGATAACATTTGTGAGAATCACTGGTAGCATTGCTAGCAATCAGGGGCGCAATTTTCATTACATCGAAAAATCCAATAGCCGCGGATTATACGATGTGTAAAAAAAAACATCGAATGAAAAGGATACCTGATTATGCGTATAGTGATTGCCCTGGGGGGAAATGCCATGCTCCAGCGGGGTCAGCCCCTGGAAGCGAGCATTCAGAGAGAAAATATTCGTAAGGCCGCAGAAGTAATCGCCAGGGTTTCTGACGAACACGACGTCATACTCACCCACGGCAATGGTCCCCAGGTGGGCCTGCTGGCACTCCAGAATGCCGCCTACGACAAGGTCTCCCCCTACCCTCTCGACGTCCTTGGTGCTGAAACCGCTGGCATGATCGGCTATATGCTGAACATGGAAATCCGCAATAACCGGCCCAAACTTCCTATCGTCACCATGGTGACGGAAACTCTTGTGGACATTAAAGACCCCGCCTTTGAAAACCCCACCAAGTTTGTCGGCCCCGTTTACAGCAAAGAAGAAGCCCTGCAGCTGGCCGAAGAAAAGAACTGGTCAGTGAAGCCCGATGGCGAGTTCTACCGGAGAGTTGTCCCTTCACCCCTGCCCCAGTCCATTGTCGAAGGTAACACCGTGCGTCAGCTCAGTGAGGCGGGAGCCCTGGTGATCTGCTCAGGCGGTGGTGGCGTCCCGGTCTGCAAACAGCCCGATGGCACCATTGATGGAGTGGAAGCGGTGGTGGACAAAGACCTGACCGCCGCCATTCTGGCCAGACAGCTCAAGGCCGATGCCCTGATCATCATGACCGATGTGGAAGCCGTCAGTATCAACTTTGGCAAGCCGGACCAGAAGCAGATCCGCCGTGCCACTCCCTACCAGATTGACCAGCTGGACTTCCCGGCCGGTTCCATGGGACCGAAAGTAGCCGCCACCGCCGACTTTGTGCGCAGCGGCGGCTACTACTCCGCCATTGGCAGCCTGTACGATCTGGAGAAAATTGTCTCCGGTGAGGCTGGTACCCGGATCACCCTGGAGAATGAACAGCCGGAAATGAGTTTCTTCTGATAACCTGCCCATAAGCCGGTTCGCCATGTAACGAACCGGCCTTTCCATCCACAATGTCTATGCGAAAAGAAGTTGTCGATCCACCGTCATCCATGAGAAGCCTTCAAACAAAATGCTTCTAGGAGCATATGGAAATTTTATACTCACAAGTCATCAAGCATCTTAAGAGTTGAGTTTCTGCCAATACTGAACCTTGATAAAGATAAAAACCAGATTTGTTAACCACAATTCTTACAATGTTAATATTGAATCCCCTAAAAACAAGTATCTGTTTTAAACGAGTATAACCCTACCTGTGTCGAAACATTTAAATAAACCATAAAATCTGTCGAAATTTCGATTATCCTTATCTGTAGTAGTTCAGACCTGATCTGACAGTCACCGATTTTTCAGAGGGTGTCTGTCAGGTCAAATTCAGGCTACAAATTTTTCCTTCCAGATCTCTTTGCCATCTATCAGAGTTTCCATTGGCGTTCTT
>NZ_JBLYZI010000119.1:0-15080 GCF_057680865.1 Endozoicomonas sp. Z74 | reverse complement strand
AACCTTCTCAAGCTTGATACTTCAGTGAAGGCTGGTATCAAGAACAAACGTAAAACCTGTGGCTGGGATGAAGACTATATGATGAAAGTGCTTGGGCTGATTGATTCTTGATCATGTTTTTGCCCTGACCCTTGAGCCAAGAAAAGTTGTTATAACTGTTGTCACCATGATGCCATGGCTTGAATACAAGAATAGAATTGCCGTAATCATTTGTATCAGATCCCGTTACTCCAACAGTGATTGAATTCTCATTCAATACAGCAAACTTATTAGAATAGAGCTTTACCTCTTGTTCTGACAAAGCCCTCTGGGATATATCCATAAAACAGAGATTTTGTTTTGCTGGCTGGTCAAGCTCCCCTGCCTGAAGACCATTAAAAACCACAAGGGTCAATAAAATACTGGCACAGCACCTAAAAACACTTTGAACTACTCGCATAAAACACCTCTCATATAATAAAAATCCAGTCCCCTATTACTAGACCAAATTTTCAAAATGGCAATCAGATCACGAAAATTAGTATTAACGAGCATTTGACCCAACATAGGCCAGTAAGTTCACGGTGGAGGGTAAAGCTAACGGAGAACCTAATCCTCAAAAAGAATAATGAGGGAGATTAACAGGAGTGCGCCTTAAAAAAGAAGGAAGGAGAACCTTCCTTCAAGTTATGCAGAATCAGAAACGGTATTTGGCGCCAAAGCTCCATCCGAATATTTTGATATCCGACTTATTATACAGATTCATATACTCAACATTGAGAGAAAATGAATCATTCAATCGAACATCAGCACCCACACCATAGGATATATCCGAACCAGAATCTGAAACACTGAACAGCCCAGGCACACTGCCCTCAAGCTTAGTCCGGGTGACACCGGCAATCACATAGGGGTAAAAATGGTCACCCACCGGGGCAATTGCCCGAAAGTAAGCGCCATAGTAGTAATCAACCTTGAGAGCTAAATCTGTAGCATTTCCATTGACGGAAAGGGTTTTTGTATCATCCCCTGAACCCACACCAAATCGACCCTCAACGGCGAAGTAGTCATTAAACTCGTATCCCCCTGTGAAGCTGACTGCAGAAGGACTGTAGTCAAGGTTTGCGCTCTCTGTGAGCGGATCTTCATAGGTGAAGTTCGAGTAATTTCCCCCAATATAGGCATCAGCCAACCCCAGTGATGGAAGGGCCGATACAACCAGTGCAGCTAATAGTTTATTTCTCATTATTTCGCTCAATATATAAACAACATATGACGTGTAATAACGCCAAACCATCTTAATTTGCAATATAAAGAATATCAATCACTATCATTAATAACTTAAAGAAATAAAAAATGACGGTGAACGTGAGCCATACCAGGGGCTTGGCTCACGTTCATAAGCGTCAAGAAGGCTTCCGCTTCCGAGGCTGACGACCACTGCTTTTCGGCTTTGTAGCCGGTTTTGATTTACCAGCAGCCGGTTTGGCTTTTGCCTTTTTCTTACGAACCACTGCTTTCTTTTTGACCGCCCGGGTCGGCTTTGGCTTTCCCTTGCCAGTACTTTTCTTCCCTCTTTTTTTCACCGGTTTCTTGCCCGCAGGCGTCTTCTCCTCACTGGAAGAACGGCCTTCCGCCGCTTCCTGGGCTGCCCTGGCTTCCCTCAGAAGTTTTGCCTTGGCTGCAGCAGACTTAAACCGACTGCCAAGCGCCGCACTGCCCGATGGCTTTGTTGACTTGGC
Source organism: Endozoicomonas sp. Z74 (assembly GCF_057680865.1). Taxonomy (NCBI): domain Bacteria; kingdom Pseudomonadati; phylum Pseudomonadota; class Gammaproteobacteria; order Oceanospirillales; family Endozoicomonadaceae; genus Endozoicomonas; species Endozoicomonas sp. Z74. Next base: position 13,359 of record NZ_JBLYZI010000119.1, on the reverse strand, counting down.
CGATTTCTTTGGTCCCGTGCCGGAACGACCTCTTCCCTGAGCCTGACGAAGGGTGGACACCAGCTCAAAATCAATTTTCTTGTCATCCAGATCAACCCGGCTGACAATGACTTCCAGCTCATCCCCCAGCCCATAGGACCGCCCGGTTCTTTCCCCCCGCATTCGGTGGTGAACATTATCGTAGTGATAATAGTCGTCTGGCAGGCTGGTCACATGCACCAACCCCTCAACAAACACATCCCTGAGCTCAACGAACAGGCCAAAACCCGTTACTGCCGAGACCACTCCGGTAAATGTCTGGCCAATATGCTGCTGCATGTAATCGCACTTCAGCCAGTCCATGGCATCACGGGTAGCCAGGTCAGCCCGCCGCTCAGTGGCAGAGCAGTGCTCTCCAAGGGTGTGAATATCCTCTGTCCCATAGGGATAGATTTTCTTTTTATCAATAGGCCTGGCGTCCACCCGCCGGACCTGCTTTGAAGGACGGTCACAACGGATAATATGACGAATGGCGCGATGCACCAGAAGATCAGGATACCGCCGAATGGGCGACGTAAAATGGGCATAGGCTTTAAAGGCCAGGCCAAAGTGCCCCTGGTTATCGCCGGTATAAACCGCCTGACTCATGGACCGCAGAACCACGGTCTGGATTACATGGAAATCCGGGCGATCCCTGACCTTTAACATCAGAGCCTGGATATCTTTCGGTTTGATCTTTCCCGAAGGCACTGACAATCCGAGGCTGCCCAGGAAGCTGTTCAGATTGAGCCGTTTTTCCAGGGTTGGCCCTTCATGCACCCGGTAGAGCCCTGGCAGATCGTGCTTCTCAAGAAAACGGGCGGCGGACACATTGGCACACAGCATGCACTCTTCAATCAGCTTATGGGCATCATTACGCTGGGTCGGAACAATCTGCTCAATTTTCCGGTTACGCCCGAAAATAATCTGCGTTTCTACGGTATCAAAATCAATGGTGCCCCGATCGGCTCTCACGGACACCAGGGTTTTGTAGAGACTGTATAGCTGCTCAATATGCGGTACCAGTGTCCGGTACTGACGGCGCAGCTTTTTACCCTGGTCACTGAGGGGCGTGTCCAGCATCTCCCAGACACCGGTATAGGTCAGCCGGGCATGGGAGCGAATCAGGCCTTCATAAAACCGGTAGCTGGATAGCTTACCCCGGGAACTGATGGTCATCTCACAGACCATGGCCAGACGATCCACTTCCGGATTCAGGGAGCAGAGCCCGTTGGAGAGAACTTCCGGCAACATGGGAATCACATGACCAGGAAAGTACACCGAGGTTCCCCGGTTCCGGGCTTCCTTATCCAACGCCGAAGCGGGCTTCACATAATGGGAGACATCGGCAATGGCCACATAAAGGCGCCAGCCACCGCTTTTTTTCGGTTCACAGTAAACCGCATCGTCAAAGTCCCGGGCATCTTCCCCATCAATGGTAACGAACGGAGTCTCCCGCAAGTCCACCCGGTTAGCCTTGTCCTGCTCCTTGACTTCTGGAGTAAAACGCTGGCACTGCTTCTCAACGTCTTCCGGCCAGCTATGGGGAATATTATGGGTGCGAACCGCTACATCCACTTCCATCCCAGCATCGGCCCTATCCCCGAGAATTTCCTTGATGATCCCCGTGGGCATGGTCCGACGACCGGGCTGCTCGGTGATTTCCAGCAGCACATACTGACCTTCCGTGGGCATTAACGGACCAGGCTGGACGATAATCTCCCGGCTGATGCGCGGGTTTTCCGGAACCAGGTAAGCGGCACCGGATTCGGTGTAATAGCGACCCACCACCTGGGTGGTGTTTCTTTCAATCACTTCCACCAGCTGAGCTTCCCGGCGACCACGGTGGTCTGTGCCTGATTCCCGTACCACCGCCCGGTCGCCATCAAACAGCTGACGCATTTCCCGGGGGGACAGGTACAGGTCATCGCTCTTGTCGTCAGGAATTAAAAAGCCAAAACCATCTTTATTGCCCTGGACTCTCCCGTGAATCAGGTCCAGCTTGCTCACCAGGGCAAAAGCCCCTTTGCGGTTCTGCAGAAGCTGACCATCGCGGATCATGGCCTTAAGCCGGAACATCAGAGCTTCCTTCTGCTCGTCCTGTTCAACCCCGAGTTCCCGGCACAATACCCGGTGGCTGGCAGGAGCCCCTCTCTGCTCGAGAAGCTCCATAATATAGAGACGGCTTGGAATCGGGTTTTCGTAACGCTCCGCTTCCTGGGCCGCATGGCTGTCCCGTTGTTTCCACCCTTTTGACATTTGGGTTATTGCACCTCTTGGGGGAAATAGAAATCAATGCTTAATTCTTGCAACTGGCTCACGGCTTTTGATCGGCTCAGGGCTGTTGACCCTTTTTTAAGGAAGCCTTCTGGCCAGAAAGAAAAGCGTTTCTTGTTGTTCAATGTGTTAATCAATCTCTCTTCGTCGTTAAAAATACGGTGTTCTGACAGGCGTCACTATTTCAGCACTGTTTAGAACATAGTAACAGGATGGTACCAGCAAAAGACGAAAGCAAGGCCTGGGACAGCTTGCTTTGGAGGGAAATGATGGAGAAGGGGTCCGAAGACCCCGTCGGCTTCCCTTCAGGAAACCGACCTGCCCTGGTTCGATCAGGAGAAAGGCTGACGCAGAATAATCGTCTCAACCCGGTCCGGGCCGGTAGAGATGATATCAATAGGCGCTCCAGTCACTGCTTCCAGGCGCTTGATATAAGCCCGGGCATTGGCTGGCAACTCTTCAACACTTTTCACACCAAAGGTGGATTCAGTCCAGCCTGGCATTTCCTCATAAACCGGCTCCAGCGCTTCGTACTCTTCAACATCCACGGGAGTCGTGATGGACTCACCTTCGGCATTGCGGTAACCCACACAGATACGAATGGTCTCCAGGCCGTCGAGCACATCCAGTTTGGTCAGACAGAGACCGGTCACGGAGTTAATCTGGATAGCCTGTTTCAGGGCAACCGCATCAAACCAGCCACAGCGACGGGGACGACCGGTAGTGGCACCAAACTCATGACCTTTTTCCGCCAGGTGACGACCGTTTTCATCATCCAGTTCAGTGGGGAAAGGACCAGAACCCACCCGGGTGGTGTAGGCCTTGGTAATACCCAGCACATAATCCAGGTACAGAGGACCGAAACCAGACCCGGTGGAAGTTCCTCCAGCGGTGGTGTTGGAAGAGGTCACAAACGGATAGGTACCGTGGTCAATATCCAGCAGAGAGCCCTGGGCCCCTTCAAACAGGATGTGATCACCCTTGTCATGGTGCTCGTGGAGACGGTCTGGCACGCGCTCAACCATGGGCACCAGTTCTCTGGCCATGGCCATGGTCTCATCCAGGACTGCCTGGTAGTCCACCGGCTCCGCCTTGTAGTAATGCTGAAGGGCAAAGTTATGGTACTCCATCACTTCCTTCAGTTTTTTGGCAAACCGCTCAGGGTGCAGCAGATCGGCAACCCGCAGACCCCGGCGGGCCACTTTGTCTTCGTAAGCGGGTCCAATACCACGACCGGTAGTACCGATCTTGGCTTCACCACGGGCCAGTTCACGGGCCTGATCAAGGGCAACATGATAAGGGAGGATCAGCGGGCAGGCCGGGCTCAGCTTCAGCCGCTCACGAACAGGCACGCCACTCTCTTCCAGCTGCTTCATCTCTTTCAGCAGCGCTTGTGGAGACAGCACAACACCGTTCCCGATGTAGCAGACAACCCCTTCGCGGAGAATACCGGAAGGAATCAGATGAAGAACGGTCTTCTCGCCGTCAATAACGAGGGTGTGTCCGGCATTGTGGCCGCCCTGAAAGCGAACCACCGCTTCCGCCTGCTCGGTGAGCAGGTCGACAATTTTGCCTTTACCTTCATCACCCCACTGGGTGCCCAGTACGACAACAGTCTTACCCATGGAATTGGTCTCTTGATTTCAATGCAATGCAGCCCAGGCTGCATACTTAACTTCATTTCCGCCGAAAGCGGAATCTATACGGCAACAGGTTGCCAACCATCACGACTATTTAAAAGCAAATCAAATGCTCAAAGTCGTTTTAAAGAGGCTCAGCCAACCATTCACCGTCATGGCAGATCAGCTGATGGCTGCAACCCATTCCCGCTGCTTCTGTCTCTTGTCCGGGCAGCTGTCTGACTACCCTTTCACCCTGTCGACGCAACGCCTGCACAGTGGCGGCATCGGCATCAACAGGAGCGAATACGGTCTTGCGCTCGTTTCGTTCATACAGTGTGTCTGGCATCAAGGCCATCAGTACTTTCAAGTCGGTACTGAAGCCTGTGGCGGGCCTGGCCCTGCCAAACACTTCACCAATGCCGTCGTAACGGCCGCCTTTGGCAACCGCCTGCCCCTGGCCTGGCACATAGGCAGCAAACACGACACCGGTGTGATAGTTATAGCCCCTGAGCTCTCCCAGGTCGAAGTAAAAGCCGACGGAGGGATACAGCTCAGAGATTTCTCTGGCGATGGCCTCCAGTTCGTCCAGAGCACAGGCCACCTCTTCCGGCGCTTCCTTCAACTCAATACGGGCCTGCTCCAGGACTTCAATACCACCAGCAAGGCGCACCAGAGCCATCAGCATGGCCCCAGGCACAGGGTTTACTGACCACACAGACAACAGGTGTTCAATTTCCCCAGCGGCCTTGCGCTGAAGGGCATCAAACAGCTCCTGTTCCTGGATCTCTGATAATCCAGCAAAAGTCGACAGCTCCCGGAAAATGCGAACATGCCCAAGATCCAGACTGACCTGACCGGCATCCACTTTTGCCAGCGTTTCCAGCATCAGGGAAATGACCTCAAGATCACTTTCCACACCGGAGTGCCCGTAAAGTTCCGCCCCCAGCTGGATGGGAGAGCGGGAAGCACCCAGTGAAGCAGGGCGGGCGTGAAACACACTGCCCGCATAGCAAAGCCGGGTTGGGCCTTCCTCTTTCAATGTGTGGGCATCCATTCGGGCTACCGCCGGAGTCGTATCGGCTCGCAGCCCCATCGTCCGGCCTGTCAGCTGATCCGTTACCTTGAAGGTTTGCAGATCCAGGTCATGACCAACGCCGGCTGTCAGAGATTCCATAAACTCCAGATGGGGAGGAATCACCAGCTGGTAGCCCCAGCGGTCAAACAGATCCAGCATGTCGCGTCTGAGCATTTCCGCACAGCGCGCTCCTTCAGGCAGAATTTCTTCGATTCCGTCAGGCAGGAGCCAGCGATCAGCGACGGTCATAACAGCCTCTCTTTTTTACCGTTAACAGCCCTGAGTTCTGAAACAGCCATGAGCCCAAAAACAGCCCTGAGTTCTGAAACAGCCCTCAATAAAATCTTGTTCTTCTCTGTGGGTACGACACCCCGTCATAACCCTGCGGCGGTATCAACCGTTAACCAGATAGATAAAACCAGACCGACCAGCATACTGGCCATACCCGCCAGCCTTAATTGCCGGTCATCCACCTCCGCCAGCCTGGCCACCAGTTGGCGCCAGCGGCCCGGGTAGAGAAAAGGGATAATCCCCTCAAGCACCAGCATCAGACTGAAAGCGATCAAAAGTTGTTGACCGAAATCCATAGCCTTACTCCCGGAGGCAGGCCAGCCCGTTTCAAGCTGGCAGCCCACACACGAAAAAACCGGGCCATGACCCGGTTTTCCCAATATTACCACTCTATTGGCAAGAGTTCATTATTTGCCTTTTTTCTGCTGGTTAAAGTAGCGGAAAAAGTCTCCTTTCGGTTCCAGCAGCATGATATCCCCGCTGTCCCGGAAGCTCTCTTTATAAGCCTGAAGGCTTCGGTAGAAAGCATAAAACTCGGGATCTTTCTGGTAGGCAGAGGCATAGATGTTTGCCGCTTTGGCATCACCTTCACCGCGAATCATCTCCGCCTGCCGATAAGCATCCGCCAGGGTTACCCGCTTTTCACGATCCGCATTCGCCATGATGCCCTCGGCCATTTCCTGACCACGGGAACGGTAATCCTGGGCTTCCTTCTCCCGTTCGGAGGACATACGCTCGTAGACCGAGTCACTGACCTGCGGAGGAAGATCAATTTTCTTCACCCGGACATCCATGACACTGACCCCAAGTTCTTTCTGGGCAACACTGTCCAGAGACTCCGTGATGTCCTTCATCAGCTCATCCCGCTGACCGGAGACCACTTCATTCAGCGTAAGGCCACCAAACTTGTTCCGCATCCTGGATTCTGCCCGCTGGGCCAGCAGAGTATTGGCACGAAACACATCACCCGCCGTCGCCCGGTAAAAAGCATAAACGTCATGAATCCGCCACTTGATGTAGGAATCCACAATCACCGCTTTCTGCTCAAGGGTCAGGAAACGCTCGGAAGGCACATCAAGCGTCTGCAGACGTCCATCAAAAACCCTGACTTTGTCCACCAGGGGGATCTTGACATGGAGGCCAGGCTCAATATTTTCCTTGACCACCTGACCAAAACGCAGTTGCACAGCACGTTCACGCTCGGAGACAACAAAAAGGCTGCCCCAGGCGAGAATCACTAATACCAGGCCAATAATCAGACCACTGAAGGCTTTCTGGCTCATCGACTAACCCTCCCCCCGGTGGTCCGTGAAGTATTCACACGCTTGTTCAACTCTTCAGTCACCCGGCTGGTAATCTCATTGAGTTCCTGGCTGGACAGCTGCCTGGGCGGCAAAGCACTGCTGCCAGAATGGCCCTGGGTCAGTTTATCCAGAGGCAGATACATCATGTTATTGCCCCCTTCAACATCCACCAGCACCTTATTGGTTTTGCTTAACACACTTTCAACGGTTTCCAGATAGAGACGCTCACGGGTCACATCCGGAGCCTGTTTGTATTCACCAAGCAGTTTGTTGAAACGGTCCGCCTCACCTTCTGCCTTGGCGATGATCTCATCCCGGTAACCGTTGGCGTCTTCAATGGCTCTCTGAGCCTGACCACGGGCCTCGGGAACAATCTTATTGGCATACACCTGGGCTTTGTTCTTAGCCCTCTCTTCATCTTCACGGGCACGGATAACGTCATCAAAAGCGGCCTGAACTTCCCGGGGAGGCTGGGCACTTTCTACGTTCACCTTGGCGACATTCAGACCGGTGCCATAACTGTCCAGATAGGCCTGCAGACGATCACGGACGTCTGTCCCCATGGTCTCACGACCTTCCGTCAGAACCTGGTACATTTCAGAGCTGCCCACCACGTGACGAAGGGCACTCTGGGTGGCCTCTTCAAGGCTAACCAGGGGCTTGGCCACATTCAGTACGTAGTCCTTGATGTTCTCAATGTTGTATTGAACGGACATGGCCACTTCAACGATGTTTTCATCTTCAGTGAGCATGTGCTGGCGGAGATTGTAGGTTCTAAGTTCAGTCACCCTCTCCTGAATTTTTGTATCAATAGGTGGGAAGTACATATGCAGGCCCGGCCCCACCGTTTCTGTATACTGACCAAAACGGAGAATAACGGCCCGCTCTTTTTCATCAACGGTGTAAACAGCGTTCCAGAGGTAAGCCACTACTGCCAGAAGCAGAACGCCTACCAGCATGCCAGAGGACGAACCGGCACTGTTGCCATTGCCGCCAGATCCCCCCTTTCGGCCACCACCAAACAACGAGTTCAGTTTATCCTGCAGTTTGCGAAAAGCATCATCGAGGTCGGGTGGTCCCTGCTTATCGCCTTTGTTACCACCGCCCCATGGATCCTGATTATTTCCACCCGGCTCGTTCCAGGCCATATATGTCTCCGTAGAGTCAGCTTCAATAAATTGTGGTTCGCTCCCCTTGAAGGCTTGGATCGGTAACCAGACCAACACAGGAGGGCAGCCCGTTCGCACCTTCAGACTGAAAGCCTGGAAACCGTGACATTCCGGGGCTGAAACTCAAGGACAGCCCCCTGGATCAAGGTCTTTACGTCCACTCCATCACAGAGGCATTAAAAATGCAATCAGTCGAAGGGCGTTGAAATCCTGCCACCGGCTTTGGCTCAGCTCCCATAAGGACAGGAACCAAAGGTAACTCTCGAGCCAGATTGTAGAGTTTCGATAGCGAATAGCGCAAGCCGAATTGGTAAAGACCGCACTCAAATCTCTTTACATAACTCTGAACCCACCCATCGAATAGGCTGTATGTCACCCCAATCAGACATGATGAAAAATCCGGTCCAGCCAGGAGCGCTTCTTGTAAGTGGCCTCCACCCCCTTCGACAGCATAAAGGGACCGTACTCCCGATCCTCTTCCATAATATGCCGGGTCAACCAGACCTTCAGAAAGTGGAGAAGCTCGAAACTGATGTGCTGACCCTTTCGTATTTTTTCATGTAGCTCATGAACCTGGTCAATCAATTGGGTGTGATGTTGTTTGTGTTCTTCATAGGCGGGATAGCCCATAATCCGCATCAGGCATTCCTCCACTGTGAAGTGGATCCGGGTGTATTCAATCAGGCGTCCCAGAATTTCCGCAGCGGTTTCAGACCCTTTGTGTTCATAAATCGCACGGTGCAGTTCATTGAGCAGGTCCACCAGTACTTTATGCTGGGCATCAATTTCTTCAATGCCCACACTGAGCTGGTCCGACCAGGGGAAAAGGTCATCGATGATTGCATTGTTTCCAGTGGTATTGTTTTTAGTGGATATCGGATTCACCATACCAATCGTCCATTCCTCTTCAGATGAAAGTGCTTTGTTTATGGCGCATTACAGCGAGCTGCACGGATCGTGCAGGAGGAAGGCTGCTAGCGTTTTTTATAAAAAGCACCTCAGTTGGTCAGCTATTAATCTTCAACCAATAGCTGACCGGAATAGTGAAGAGTTCACTGGCAAGGGGTATTGATCTAAATCAACAAACCACAAAGACACTCAAACCTGAGCACTGAAACAACCCGCTGATAAACCTTCCTGCTTGGACAGTCTTTCAAAGTCTGGTTTTGGCAGGCGGATATCCAGCACAATATCACCCTCTTCCGAGTATGCCTCAGACTGGATCGCGCCCAGCTTATACAGACGCGCCCGAATTTTTCCCTGGGCTGGCTTCAGGGTGAGCTGCCCCTGAAGCATATCATCGGCCAGCAGCTCAATGATGGCCTGCTGCACAAGCTCCAGGCCCGCCCCTGAAATAGCCGATGCCCAGACCCTGACCGGACGCCCCTGGTCATCACGCTGTATCTTTGGCTCAACCCCTTCGAGCAGGTCAATTTTGTTGTAAACCTGAAGCACTGGAACCTCATCAGCCCCAATCTCTTTCAGTACAGAGTGAACCTGCTCAATATTGTCCAGACGTTCCGGGTCATGGCTGTCGATGACATGCAGCAAAAGATCCGCCTGGCGGGTTTCCTCAAGGGTTGCCCGAAAAGCTTCAACCAGCTTGTGGGGAAGATGGCGGATAAAACCCACCGTATCTGCCAGTACCACCGGGCCAACATCGGCCAGTTCAAGTCGCCTCAGGGTTGGGTCCAGGGTTGCAAACAACTGGTCTGCTGCATAAACAATGGACTCAGTGACACTGTTGAACAGTGTTGATTTGCCGGCATTGGTGTAACCCACCAGGGAAACCTGTGGCACCTCAGCCCGCTGCCTTGACCGGCGCCCCTGCTCACGCTGGCGACGGACTTTGTCCAGTCGACGGGTAATGCTTTTGATTCGGGCCCTTAACAGGCGGCGGTCGGTTTCCAGCTGGGTTTCACCGGGCCCTCTCAGGCCGATCCCGCCTTTTTGCCGCTCAAGGTGAGTCCAGCCACGAACCAGTCGGGTACTCATGTGTTGAAGCTGGGCCAGCTCAACCTGAAGCTTCCCTTCAAACGTTCGGGCTCTCTGGGCGAAAATATCAAGGATCAGACCGGTCCGGTCAATAACGCGGCACTTGAGCTCTTTCTCAAGGTTGCGTTCCTGGCTGGGGGATAGGGCGTGATTGAACAGCACAACATCCACGTCATGCAGTACAACCAGCTGTCGTATTTCGTCAACCTTGCCGGGGCCAACAAAAAAGCGGGGATTGGGCTGCTTGCAGCCTGCGTTGATAAACGCAGAAGACTCTACACCGGCAGAGCGGGCAAGCTCCATGAACTCCTGGGGATCCTCACGCTCCCTGTCATCGTTCAAATCCAGATGAACAAGTACAGCGCGCTCTCCACCCTCATGGCGGTCAAAAAACAAACAACAACTCCTGAGTAATAGAACACCTAAAGGCGCTCAAGGAGCCTGACGGGCTTATGCTTTCGAGCATAAAATCCAGTAGAACGAGTCAAATTTTTCGATGGATTCGTGCGAATAGCTGACCTATTCAATCGAATTCATCGAAAAATTGGGCCGTTCTTTCTGGATTTTAGGCCGAAATTGTCGTAAGTCCGACAGGCTCCAAACGCCCTCAAGATGCATTATACAGAGTTATTCGTGTTCAGGCTGCTGTTCAGTGCCCTGCATTGGCAGGCGAACAGGACGGCTGGGCACGACTGTAGAAACGGCGTGCTTATACACCATCTGGCTGACAGTGTTCTTGAGAAGGATAACGAACTGATCAAATGATTCGATCTGCCCCTGAAGCTTGATACCATTAACCAGGTAGATAGAAACCGGTACGCGCTCTTTACGCAGCACATTCAGGTAAGGGTCTTGTAGAGAATGCCCTTTTGACATTTCTGTACTCCTTATTAATTCTCGGGTTTTTGAATAGCCTTGTTTCACTTGCAGGGGGAGGACTATTCACTTGACCGGCTGTGCCACTGTTCATTGTTCAATTTATGCCATTGTTCAATCTATGTACAGCCTGTGAAATGCTGGCTCACATTAAGCTAACCCCCCACCTCACTCAATAAGTAATACTAGCTACTCCTTCAAGACCTGCAGGAACTATTACAGGCTCTAAAGTACCACTTTATTTAATTATCCTATTTAAGGGCATCATTGATAACTTTCAAGGCGTCCTCTAACAGGTTATTTGATAAAGTATCAAGCCAGTGAATATCAGGCCAGCTCCGTAACCAGGTCAACTGTCTTTTAGCCAGCTGCCGGGTGGCGATGATGCCTTTTTCGACCATCTCATCATAGCTAAGTTCCCCAGACAGGTAAGCCCAGGCCTGGCGATAGCCCACAGATCGAACCGAAGGCATGGACACTTCCAGATCCCCCCGGCTGAACAGCTGCTCCACTTCCTGGATAAACCCGCTATCCAGCATTTGCTGAAACCGGAGCGCAATACGTTCATGGAGAACCGATCTCTGCTCTGGCGCAACGGCAAGACTGACAACCTGCCAGGGTAGGCTTTCCTGCTGCTGCTCCCGGTGCCAACGGGACAAAGGCGCTCCCGTCAGCACATACACTTCCAGAGCTCTCTGAAGGCGCTGGGTATCACTGGCACGAATTCTCAGGGCTGACTCCGGGTCAACGTCAGCCAGCCAACGGTGCATCTCATCCCAGCCATTCTGTTCAGCTTTCTCAAGCAACTCCTGGCGGACTATGGGATCTGCGGGGGGCAGCTTCGCCATTCCGTCCCGTAGTACCTTGAAATACATCATGGTCCCCCCGACCAGTAAAGGCACTCTACCGCGGGATGTGATATCCGTCATCAAAGCGATGGCATCTCTTCGGAATTCCGCTGCCGAATACGCCCTGGAGGGGTCCAGTATGTCAATCAGGTGGTGGGGAGCTCTGGCCAGGAGCCCTGCATCCGGTTTGGCCGTTCCGATATCCATGCCTTTGTAGACCAGTGCGGAGTCGACACTGATGATTTCACAGGGCATGGATTCACACAGAGAGACCGCCAGATCCGTTTTACCAGAGGCGGTAGGTCCCATCAGGAACAGGGCCGGAGGCAGTGCCTTTTCTTGTTGCTCACCGGTTACCATGGGGGTTTTATGTTCAATCTGGGCCTGGGGCATTATGTCATCATCACCTGTCTACAGCGGATAGAGAATTGTATCGGATTCCGGAACCCGTATTCGACCCACATCCCACCGGGAGGTTCCCGTATTTTTGCTAGATTAAAACTATTGTCCCAAAAATAAGACCCTCCCCATGAAAACGGAAAACAGCCCCCGAGAGACCCCTGAAACCTGGCAACCTCCAGAACCTCCGGATGTTCAGCTCAGCCCGATCCCGGAAGAAGAGGATGAGCTTCAGGGAAAAGCCTTTCAAAGACACACCCAACCCCGCCCCCCCCCTGTCACGAGGGCTATTACAACTGCAACCTTCCGCTGTCAAAGAGACGCCACTTAAAGAACGAGGCTTAAAAAAAGCGCTCTCTGAAGCGCCTTTGCAATTCTGCCTGATCCGCCTGGGACAAATCTTAACCCCCCAGAGGAGCAGACTTGGCCTTTGGCTTGAGAAGAAGAGCCTCCAGCTTCAGGGGTTTGACCGTGAAACCCTGATGATCAGTAATATGAAAAAGCTCATCACAAGGCTGAGGTCAGGCATTAGCCAGCAGGAGCAACACATTCTCAGAGATTGCGGTGTTACCCACAAAGTCACGGATTTGATCAAAAAAATGGGATCCGTGCATTTGACGCCAGAAGATCTGAAAGACCCGAAAGCCTGCTCCAGCGCGTTTAAAGGGCAGCTGAGAAATGAAGAAGTGATTCAGTACAACGAGTTCCTTCCTGTCATTGAAGCTTTTCAGAACCTGAAGGCAGCCGGGGAGCAACAACCTGAGAGACACCCGTTATTTCTGGGTGCCACCCGCCAGCTTCTGGCTGGCAAAAAAGAGTACCATAAAGGGTTGATCCTTGAGATCTGCTCTATGTGCCAACTGATAGACGAGAAACATGTCCAGGGGAAAAACCTGGATAGCCAGACATTTGCCATATCCGCTGGCACCAGCCTGGTAAAGCTGGATATTGAAACCGACTCCCCGGTCGACGCATCGGCACAGATGAAACGCGTTAATGAACAAACCTCTAACATTAAAAGTGTGCTCATGCCTTTTCTTGAAGCCGTCAATCTGCTTGAAGCAGAAACGACCCACACGCCACATCAACCCTATCCTGATAAAAAAGAGCCGGTCAAACGGCCACTCCCCCTTCCACCAAAAGCCCTGGCCAGAAAACAACAGGCACTTAAAGCCCCTGAGCCGAAGCAAGAGCCCGCTACCCAGGTTAAACCCCGTGTAGAAGACCAGGTTCAAGCCACCACTCCCAGAGAGCAGAAAAAAGCCAAACAGGCATTACCGGCGCTGTTCAAATTAAATGTTGCTAACATGGTCTATACTCCCTGAGCATGAGAATTGTCGTGTAAAGTGGAGTTCCAGCCATGAAACCTCAGCAATTCCAAGACATCCTGAAGTCCATACCCATGATGTCCCCAGAGCAGATCGGTGTCCTCCATAAAACTCTGCCGCCCTCACCCATTGCCGGTGATGCACAAGGTATTTCCGG
>NZ_JBLYZI010000118.1:0-15329 GCF_057680865.1 Endozoicomonas sp. Z74 | reverse complement strand
GCTTATCAGTGAGCGAGGAGAATTTGGAAAACAGGGCTTTTGCAGACATCGAAAGACAGGAAAAACCCTGATTATACAGGCTGTTTCTTGATGGCGCTGTTCAATTGGTGATCATGTTTTTGCCCTGTCTACTGGCACCTCTATGTTAACTTCATGAGCATACATCTCTGGCTTTAGCGGCACGAGCCCCTGTAGAAAATTATCCGTTTCGGACAACAAATCCTGAAAAGAAGCCCTGGAATTAAAGACATTATCTTTCACAGAAGCTTGCTGCAATGTTCTAGCCGTTTGCTCCAGCTGCGGTGACTGGGAACCCTCTGTCCTTGTACCCTTATTCAAAGAGATTTTTACTACGTTCTCATTTGGTGGCATCCATATATCACCTGTATGAGCATGTCTCTCAGGGTTTGGGGTATCTCTATTTTTCTTAGAAAATAAGAACCCAGTAGTTCTCTTTACAGTTGTAATAATAAAATCAAAAAGATCAGATAAATGCTGACGGGCACCGCTTTCAAATTGAGACAGCATTTTTGGTAAAATGCCTATAACGACCTTTACCTTCCTGGCAAAGAACCAACCCGTTTCTGAACCTTTACAGTTATTCTGTGATCCATCCGCAGCCCCCAAAGGACAGTGCTGACCAATTTGTTGACCTGGTAATGAATCCATCTTTAACCTCCATAAAATAACCGCTACCGCGATCTCAATTGATTCTTGAAAAACCTTTATCATCTAGAAAAAATAGGAATCAGCTAATACTAGTTAAACAACCGCCAATATCACTAACAGAAGGGTATAGATCAAATAACAAAATACACATTCCTGCTGATATGATGTTTGCATTTGCTGTTTTTTGAACCAGAATGGATGGATTGTGATTTATGAGGTGATTCATGCTGAGGAGAAAACTTTTCCCACTGCTGGTGATAGCTGCGACTCTGGCACTGCTGATTCCTGGTCTGACCCAACCGATGATCACCCTGAAAGCGGACCTGAACCGCCAGGCACTGGTGAATGAAGGCAAGAAGCTCATTAAGGAACAGAATCTGCATCCGGCCATGACCTCTATGGCCACCCAGTTTCTGAGCAACCTGAAAGTAGAAGGGCAATCAAGGGTCTATGACAAAACCCGCTCCATCCTGGGAACGGCAAAAGACCTCTGGGACAGTGGGTATCAGCTGGTTGCCCTGTTAATTGTTCTTTTCAGCGTGATTATCCCCACGGTAAAAATCCTCTGTCTGATGCTGGTCAGCTTCCTTTCCAGTAGCCAGGCTGCTTTTCAGAGAAAAGTGATCCGGATCAACGGGGTTTTAAGTAAGTGGTCCATGGCCGATGTGTTTGCCATGGGCGTCCTGATTGCCTGCCTGGCGGCCAATGCTTCAAACGTGCAAAGTGCTGTTATTCAGTTCAGTGCTCAACTGCATGGGGGCTTCTACTGGTTTGTCGGATACTGCCTGCTGGCCAGTGCGCTGGGGCAACTGGTAGAAAGGTATTGCGTCTGTGAAGCCATAACACCGCACTAAATGCGCGCCTCGGGCTTGGCAAACAGTTCCAGCTGCTCCTGGGCATCAGGAGCCCTGAGGTCCACCAGCCTCAATCCAATCCCCAGTAACCGGACCGGGCGTTGCCCTCTCTGCCAGGCTCTCAGCATTAAGCGGCGGAAATGATCACCGGAAGACGCCCCCGTCTGCTCAACCCCTTCTTCAAGGGTCGTCTGGGTGAAATCCGAAAACTTGACTTTGACGAAGTGCTTACTGACGCCGTACTCTCCTTTTATCCTCTGAAACCGGTGCTGCAGATCATCCAGCAGCGGCTCCACTTTGTCGAGAACGGCCTGTTCGTCGGGAAGATCCTGATCATAAGTGTGCTCTACCGACAAGGACTTCCTGCGGCGATCCGTCTGTACCGGTCGATCATCCATACCACGGGAAAGCTCCCACAACCGTTCGCCAAAACTCCCGAACCATCGGCTCAGCTCTGGCAGGGAGTATTGGCGCAACTGACCACAGGTTTCTATGCCCTTTTTATGCAGCTTGCCAGCGGTGACCTTACCCACCCCATGAATTTTTCTCACAGGCAGTTCGAAAATAAAGTGATCCACCTGGTCCGGCGTGATGACAAAAAGCCCATCCGGCTTGTTCCAGTCACTGGCAATTTTGGCCAGAAACTTATTGGGCGCCACCCCAGCGGATACCGTCACCTGTAACTGGTCTCGAATTTTCTGCCGAATCTCTTCCGCCATCAGGGTCGCACTTCCCTGGCAGAGGGGGGTGGAACTGACATCAAGATACGCTTCATCCAGAGACAAAGGTTCAATAAAATCAGTGTATTGCCCAAAGATGGCATGGGCTTTTTCTGAGGCTTCTTTATAGACGGAAAAGCGGGGCGGAATGATTTTCAGCTCGGGGCATAGCCGCAAAGCCTGTGCAGATGCCATGGCCGAATGAACACCAAAACGTCTCGCCTCATAGTTGCAGGTTGCTATGACGCCCCTTCGATCAGACGCCCCCCCGACAGCAACAGGCCGCCCTGACAACCTGGGATTATCACGTATTTCAATGCTGGCAAAAAAGGCGTCAAAATCGATATGAATGATTTTTCGCTGGGCTATCTTTTGACGAATAACCTTTTGCTGGAGAACCTTTTGCCGGAGAGCGGCATCACTGTCAGTCATATTTCAATCGAATTCAGGGCATAAAGCTGTATAGATACACAGTAATATTTGTGTTTCCTATCTTACCAAAATCAGCGCACTTGCCCAGAACCCTTTTGCGTTTCCCTGTTACTCGACGTTCTTGAAGTACAGAGCAGAGTAAAAAGCAGGGTAAAGACAGTCACAGGCCATTCCCCCAAACATCCATTTATGGTGTGGGAGAGTGAGCCTTGGTTTTATTGAAAAGTCCCCTTGAAGTTGTCTTCAAAGCCTCCGGTTAACCCGTTTGCTTTCAACACAGCTTCTTTGGTTCCAGAGAAGTTAAGGCATTAACAAGCACCATGCGTGTCACCATTTTCAACACACCTGTCATCAGCCAGTGTTTTGCACTGTTTGCCAGAGTTTTTCTTAAACTGTCCGGCTGGAGCATTGACGGAAAGCCTCCCAGGCTTGCCCGTTATGTCCTGGTTGGCGCCCCCCACACCAGTAACTGGGACTTTGTGTTCGGCATGGCCATAGGGTTGGCCACCGGCGTTCACTGCTACTGGGTGGGAAAACATACCCTGTTCCGGGGACCTTTAAACCCGGTCATGCGCTGGATGGGAGGTATTCCTCTTGACCGGAATGGCCGGTGCCGCAGGGGCAGCCTGGTTGACCAGACCGTCTGCACCTTCAAACAACACCGCAAGTTTGGCCTGGTCATCTGCCCGGAAGGGACCCGCTCCAGGGGCGAACGCTGGCGAACCGGTTTTTATCATATGGCGAAAAATGCAGGAGTCCCCATCGTCCTTGCTTATCTGGATTTCAGGAACCGCGTGGGTGGTTTTGGCCCGATCATTGAGCCCGGTGATGACATTAACAAGGACCTTCATCAAATCCAGGCATTTTACGCCAATATCCATGGTAAAAACCCGGAGTGCTTCAGCCCGGTCAGCCCCAGAGGGGCCTGAGGCCTGGGCACTCTCATAATGACCCGAAGCACATCAGCGGTGGCTATATGGCGCAGTAAAAATACTGGTCAAAGCCCCTGTTAATGTCTGAATAAAGTCTTCTCGCTGTTTTTGGTCATAACCCGGATCCCGGTCACACTGACGACAATAGTCCGATAAAGAGTGCAAAACCACTGCTTTGGCCATGGCTTTTCGGCTCAGAAGCAGGTGCGAAGGCATTCCCTCCGTCAGAGAAGCCGTCAAGGTCTGCAAACCTTCCAGCGCCCTGTTTTCTCTCTGATCTTGAGGATCGGGATCCAGAGTCTGATGATGAACATTGGCCGTAAAGCGCAGATAATCCCGACCTCCATCCTGTCGATCCAGCTGCTCAACCAGCGGCATCACCGCCAACCGCGCTATGTCCTCAAATTGAACCGTCCTGGCATCAGGGCTATCCAGTAAAGCCTGGATCATCTCCATACGCCGGGCTTCAATCGCCGGAGTGTAGTAATCAAAAATAGCCTGAACCAGGCCAGCCCGGTTCCCGAAATGATAGTGAAGTGCCGAGGCATTTCGCTGCCCTGCCTGACGGACTATCTCATTGAGCGAGACACCACTGACCCCTTGCATTCCCATTAATCGCACTGCTGAGCGTATTAATGCAACGCGGGCCTCCTTTTTTTTCTCCGCTCCCGGAGATGAATACGCTGTAGCTTCAGAGTGGTTCATGGAAAAACGTCAATGAAATCATCGTAGAAAAAGATAAACAGTGTGTACCACACTCACAGAGGAAAATCAGGCACACTGAATAGTTTTACCCTGATATTTTCTTGCCAGAGGGGAACCCAACCTCTGGGATATTGATAATGCGATCACATTACTTTACCCTGAAGCCCTAATTAATATAATCACATTAACATTGCTGTCATGATAAAAATAAGACAAATAGCGTATAAGCTCACCACTCTCCTCCTATGCACGACGACTGTCCTGTTTATAACGGGATGCAGTGATGCCCGGCGACTTTATGATATGTTCGTTGACATTGGCAGCGTTGACCAGCTGGCGGATGGCTCAGACAGAACCCAGGTCACCCTTGAGCAAGGCATTGAGGTGCCCTCAAAAGTTGCCACCAGCGACTCTTTTCAACCAGCCCCTCTTCCCCAGCTCCCCATGCCGGACCACCCTTACATGCTGGATGAATACGACAGCGGAGGTGTTCATGCAGACAGCTATAACAGCAGTGTCAGCCATCATGGGGGACCTGTTGGCTACCTCCCAAAAGCCTATGCACCCAAAGCCCTGCCTGGAAACGAGCTGGCACTGTGCACCCCCATGTTAAGGGATTTGAAAAACCGCCTGGCTTCCGCCTGTATTGCTCTTGATGGCCCCAGCCAGCTGACGCTGTTCGATCCGGAAAATCAGTTTAAGGTCCTGGCCCAGGCGGATATCCCCCCGAGAAACGGCCTGCTTGATCCGGCAGGGGGCTGGTACTCAAGGATGGATAACAAGGGCCGGGTGATTGTTCCAACTCCGGCCCAGGATATCCGTCTATACAGCGTCAATGACACGGACCCTGACAATACTCACTGGCAAATTGACAAACGCTGGGATATCTCTGCCGTTCTTGAAGAGGGAATGTCTCCTCTGGACGTGGTTCCCGACTGGCAGGGAAACTACTGGTTTATGACCGGTTATGGGCAACTGGGCTATCTCAACACCACAACGGGCCGGACGCAGGTTGTCTACATTGGCTCTGCCAATGGCCGGAAAGACAGCCAGGAAACCATTGGTGCCGCACTGTCAGTGACAGAAGAAGCCGCTTATGTTCACAGCAGCAAAGCGATCTATCGCATGGAATTCAGCCCTGAGGGAAAAATCATACAACGGTGGCGCTGGGAATTCGGAGTCTCGGATTCAGATGATCTGACAGCACCAACCCTGTTTGACCAGGGCAGACTCATGGCAATCGGCCTGAATGGCACAGAGCAATCTCGGGACAGAGGGCTCCTGGTGGTATTAAAAACCTCAGGTGAACTACTGACCGATGATCAACGCCTGGTCTGCCGGAAACCCCTGTTTAAACCGGGACGGAGTGAGTTGCGCAACACCATGGTGGGTTACGACCGCTCCCTGCTGATTCAGAACAACGCCGGGGGTGAGTTTTTTGACCTGGGGGAGTTTGAGCCCGGCACCGCCAGAGTGGATGTCTCAGCGGACCATAAGCAGTGTCAGCTGATCTGGGAAAATTACCAGGTGACCTCACAGACACCGCCAAGGCTTTCCACTGCCGACGGAGTGCTTTATCAGTACGGCAGACGTCCGGGGTTGGGTAACAACGTTCACGCCTGGTACCTCTCAGCCCTCGACTACCGGACGGGCTCTCTGGTCAAAGAGCTGTTTATTGGCAGCGGCAAACGGCTGGACAACCCCATGCTGTCCATCAACTTTTTACCGGGTAGGAAGCTGGTCAGTGGCACTCGTAACGGAATCGTCACCCTGGAAGACTCGCGCCAGTGATCCTCTCACGGCCAGTATGCCCTGTTAACAATATCCAGAGGTAACTCCATGAATATGACAACCATAAAATCCATCGCTCTCGGCAGCCTGATCGCTTTCAGTATGACCAGCTACGCAAAAGTCAGTGAACTGGAGGCCCAGCGGCTCGGGAAAGAGCTGACACCTTTCGGAGCTGAACGGGCAGGTAATGCAGAAGGCACAATCCCACCCTGGAACCCTGATTTTACCCCGCCAGAAGACTACCAGCCCGGCGGGTACTATACGGATCCTTACACGGACGAAAAGCCACTCCTTGTGATCACCGCTGACAACTGGGAGCAACATAAGCAAAAACTGACCACTGGCATGCAAGCACTGTTCAAAAGGTACCCGGACACCTTTCAAATGAAGGTGTACCCAAGCCACAGGGATGCCATGTATTCAACCTTCAGCATTGAGCAGGCCCGGAACAACGCCACCCGGGCAGAACTCACACCCGACGGCAATGGTGTAGTGAATGCGTTTGGCAGCGTCCCCTTCCCTATACCCAAACAGCCACTGGAAATTATCTGGAATATGGCGTTCAACAACTGGCCTTATTATTCCGAATACCGGATTACCGATGCCATTGTCTATCGCGACGGATCACGGCTTGAGGGCGTGACCGAGTTCAGCCGGCTAGCGCCTTATTTTGATCCCGACGGCAACTTCGAGGACTTTCAAAAACAGGGGTATCCCCGCTCCACCACTATATCCAGTACATTACTGCCTACAAGAGACAAAGGACGTTCAAACCTTATCCAGGAATTCGTCAACCAGAGTGAAAAACCAAGATCCGCCTGGTCCTATACTCCAGGTTTGCGCCGGGTACGTCGGGCTCCCACCCTGAAATACGACACTCCGGCCGGGCTGGGCAACTGGCGCACCGTTGATGAGTCCTACGGCTTTAATGGTGCCACCGATAAGTACAACTGGACCCTGCTGGGCAAAGAGGAAATGTATGTTCCCTACAACGCCTACCGGTTTGAAGATCCCTCCGTCTCCCTGGACACCCTGCTGACCCGGAACCACCCCAATCCGGAGTTTATGCGGTATGAGCTGCACCGGGTATGGGTTGTCAGGGCAGAACTGAAAGATGGCTCCCGCAACCGATACAAAACCCGAATACTGTATATCGATGAAGACCAGTGGAACCCCCTGGCCATTGACCAGTTTGACAATCGCGGTGAACTCTGGCGAACCACAATGGTAAACACCATCAACCTTTATGACATGCCAGGTATGGATCGGCGCTCCACGATCCACCATGACCTGCTTTCTGGGGAATACTTCGCCAATGAAATCCGCAATCAGCACCCACCCGCTATTATTAACCGCAATGCCAAGACCATGTCCTATTTTTCCTCAGCCACATTGAAAAAAAAGGGGGTTCGTTAAACCGTATAGGATTGGCAGCAGAAGCAGGGTAACGCAGTGGAGGTTAGGGGCCCGGCTCAGGCCAGCCTCCACTCCCCCCAAGATATTTGACCCTTCCGCCATATAGTGGCACTCTCAAAGAATGAACAATAAAATCATAATCGCAGATGACCACCCCCTGTTCCGTACCGCGCTGACCGCCGCGGTGAATCAGGCACTGGACACCCCTGAGATTCACGAAGCAGGCACGATTGCCGAACTGCAATCGGTTCTGGAACAGGTGGATTCCCCGGACCTGATCCTGCTGGATCTTCATATGCCTGGCGCCCACGGCCTGTCCGGGCTGATCTTCCTGAGAGGGCAATACCCGGATGTTCCTGTGGCAGTGGTCTCCGCCACAGATGATCTCCAGGTGATACAACGAACCCTTCAGCATGGTTCCAATGGATTTATTCCTAAGTCCTCGCCACTGGAGACACTGAAGGAGGCCATTACCCGGATTCTCGAAGGCGACAACTGGCTTCCCAGCGACCTGGTGCTGCCCGAACCCTCAGAGGCCAATGACATTGAGTCGAAACTGGCCAGCCTGACACCTCAGCAGTTCCGGGTATTGGGAATGATCAGCGAGGGTCTGTTAAACAAGCAGATTGCCTACGAGCTGGAAGTGTCTGAAGCCACCATCAAAGCCCATGTGACTGCCATTTTCAAAAAACTCGGGGTACGCAGCCGCACCCAGGCCGTCATTGCCATGAAGGAACTGGAGATTGAGCCCCCCAAGTCGGAACCCTGAAGGCATCAGCACTGTTGATTTGACGAGAGAGGATTTGACGCTGGTGCATTTGACGATCCATGGATTCTGGCTCGGTAACGGTTTAATACTGCCCTCATAGCCGCAGGTTTTACGGGTTTCCCCAGAAAAGTGATGTCCCTTTCAAGGCACTGCTGACGTAACTCCGGATGTTTATCTGCAGTGACCAACACAGCAGGAATATCGTCACCCAACCGCTCCCGGATTGCCTGGATCAATTCAACCCCGGTCATCATCGCTCCAAGCTGAAAATCCACCAGCAGCAGATCCGGTTTTTGTTTCGATATTTCAACAAAGGACTGATTGATGGCATTGGCTGTTCTGACGTCGCAACCCCACCGACTGAGCAGACTCCTCATTCCCTGAAGAATTTCAGGTTCATCATCAATACAAAGTATGCTCAGCTGCAATGGTTTATCCTTTCCTGCAGGTCTCAACACCAGCTGTTTTTTTACTCTACGATTTGCCACTGGCACCAGGATACTGAACACAGCCCCTTTGGCGGGGGCAGAGACAAGGTCAATCCGGGCCCCAATACTGTCAGCCATACCCTGAGCAATGGACAAGCCAAGTCCCAGGCCCTTGTTATCCGATGCCAGGCGTTGAAACTGGGAAAAAATCAACTGCTGTTTATCTTCAGGAATACCCGGGCCGTTGTCCCTTACTTCTATCTTTAACCAGGCTTCATCCACATAACGGCAACCGATCAGAACACGCCCTTTCTCCAAACCGGTTCCTTGAAAGGCGCTGCTGTACCGGAAGGCATTGGTCAGAAAATTCTGCAACACCCGCCGTAGAAACACCGGATCCGTTTTCACCCATGCCGAGGTTTCCCTGCCACGAAAGACGACCCCCTCCTCCCGGGCAAGCAGCGAAAACTCGGTTATCAGGGGTTCCAGTAGGTCATTGAGAGGTAATTCACGGATCGTCGCAGTCAACTTTCCCGACTCCAGCCGCGACATATCCAGCAAATCAGTGATCAGGTTTTCCGCTGATTTAAGGGCGCTGCTCACATGCTGTGCCAGGGTTTCGACTTCAGTGCCCTTTGCCTCTAACTCCAGAGACGCAGCAAACAACCGGGCAGCGTTCATGGGCTGCATCAGGTCATGACTGACGGCAGTAAAAAAACGCGACCGCAGTTCATTGACCCGTTCCGCCTGGGATTTGGCCTTCAGTAATTGCTGGTTCAGCTCTGATAGTTCCTGGGTCCGCTCCTGAACCCGTAATTCGAGGCTCTCATTCACCTCCTTAAGAGCGCTCTCCACCTGGCGAAACTCGGTGATGTCCATAAAGCTCATCACAAACCCGCCACCGGGCATGGGGTTGCCCTGCATCTGGATCACCCGACCATCGGCCCGATACCGCTCAGACTTATGGGGCGTTCCCTGTTGCATATAGGAAAGGCGCTTTCTGACATGCTCCTCTACTTCACCCGGGCCACAAAGCCCCTGCCGGGCATTGTGGCGAATTACATCGGCAATGGGCCTGCCTGCCCGGATCAACTCCTCCGGATAGTTAAACAACTGCAGGTATTGCCGGTTCCAGGCCACCAACTGAAGATTCCGGTCAATCACACTGATCCCCTGGCTGATATGCTCTATGGCCCCCTGAAGCAGCTCCCGGTTAAAATGAAAAACCTCCGAGGCCTCATCCGCCATAGCCTGGACATCTTCCAGCGCCACTCGACCCGCCATCAATGATTTCATGACGATCCGGGCAGAGGAGGCTCCCATGGTGCCTGCCAGCAACCGCTCCGTTGCCGAAAGGAGATCCGGTCCTGCCCGCTGTTGCCGGGACCAGAGATCCAGGGCATGCCTTCCCTTCTCCTGACCAAACCTTTGCATCATTGCCTCAACCCGGCCTTTGCCCACAAAACGCTCCGCCAGCTCCCGGAGGTCCACCACTGAAATATTCAGATTCTGATAACCCTGCTCTTCCATCAGGTAGGCATCCACAAACGTTCTGGCCTGTTTTTTCTCCTCCCAGCCCGGCCGGAAATAGAGGCAACCCAGCAGATACATCAGAATGTTCAGAGTCAGCGCCAGAAAGGCCGTGCCGGTCACCGAATCGGTCAAGCCAAGCATGAACAGGTCTTCCGGCTTAAGCCAGGCCTGCCCGAACAGTCCAGTGAGCAGCACGTCCTCATCGACCCAACCCGAATCCGCTAGCACCGGCACCATCAGGCAGAAAAACCAGACCAGAGTGCCCGTCAACAACCCCATCATCACCGCCCGACTGTTACTCTCTCTGAAATACAGGCTGCCCACCAGAATGGGTGCCAGCTGGGCAACAGCTGCAAACGACATCTGTCCAATTCCAGCCAGAGAACCGGAGTGATCCAGCATCCGGTAAACCACATAAGCCATCATCAACAGGCAGACAATGGTGGTTCTCCGGACATTGAGAAGCAAACCACTGAACCGGTAAAAATCCTGACCGTGACGACGGGACTGCCTGAGAATAAGAGGCATAAGGATTTCATTGGAAATCATATTGGACAGGGCAATGGTTGCCACAATCACCATGCTGATAGCAGCAGAAACACCGCCCAGATAAGCGATTACAGCCAATGGGTAGTTACCCAGGGCTTTAGGCAGTGCAATAACATAGGCGTCACTGGGGATGCTCTCCCCCAGCAGAGTCTGACCGGCTATGGCCAGAGGCAGGACAAATAAGGCAACCAGAACCAGATACAATGGAAACAACCAGCGGGCCTTGTGAAAATCCCCGATACTGGCATTCTCCACCACCGTAACGTGAAACTGCCTGGGCAGGCAAAGAATCGCGGCCATCGCCATTACGGTGGGTATCACCAGGCTATCCAGCCAGTTGCCCGAGTATTCCCCGGCCATCACATTCCAGGTTTCCACATAAATATCCCGATCCCAGGATACCCAGGTGACCCAGGCGCCCACCAGAATAAACACCAGCAGCTTGATCAGGGACTCAAAGGCAATGGCTGTCATCACCCCATCCTGATGCTCTGTGGTATCCAGCCTCCGGGTACCGAACATAATCACGAAGATCGCCATGGTAAAAGTGACGGCCAGCGCCATGTCCTGTCGAGACCAGGCGAGCCCTCCCAACCGGCCATCAGTCAACTGGTCAAACCCCATCACAATTGCCTTCAGCTGCAGGGCGATATAGGGAAGTACACCCACAACCAGGATCAGAGTGACCAGGATTGCCAGAAAAGGAGAGCGGCCATGGCGCGAAGCAATAAAATCAGCAATGGAGGTAATGTTCTCCGCTTTGCTGACCTGGATCATTTTCACCAGCAGCTTCCAGAACAGAACAAACACCAGAATCGGGCCAAGATAAATCGGAAGGAAAGACCACAGGTCATGACTTGCCTGGCCAACCGCCCCAAAGAAGGTCCAGGAAGTGCAGTAAACCGCCAGAGAAAGGCTGTAGATCAACGGCTGCCAACGCTTTCTTAATAACTCGCCATGGTAATCCCCATACCAGGCCACCAGAAAAAGCCCACCCACATAGACAATGGCAATCAGCGCCAGTAACCATCCTGTCATTTCTTCTATTACTTCTTCTCAATGACGTTTTTATTAACAAATCGTCGTATTGTTCTGGACGAGTCAGTTACTCATACTCTGGACTATACACCCCGGTTAGACCAATGTCTTATATCCATTGTCAGTGCCGGTGGTAGGGTTTCGATATCTGTTCCAGTCAACAGGCTGCCATAAGCTGATAGTGGCGATAATCCTGATGGCATAAGAATAACAACACGGAACTTGCTGGATGACCGGTTTATTTGACTTCAAAACCCCTCCCTTTGATCTGCTCAATCCCCAACAGCAGGCCCTGGTCAATAACCATCTGGAAATCGCCTATTACAACAAAGGCGACACAATACTCAAGGCGGGTGAGCGGACAAACCGTTTCTATGTGGTCCACAAAGGGCTCATTGACGAAACGCTCTCTGGGGAGCACTTCGCGCTTTATTGCGCTAACGACTTTTTTGACATCAAGGCGCTGTTCTCCAGCCACTGCAAACACGACTATGTGTGTCAGGAAGAAACCATCACCCTTGAGCTCCCTGTTCAGCTTATCAGGGACATCGGTAAAACCCTGCCGGAGTTTCTCAACCGGTTTAAGGCCAGCCTGGCCAGCAAACAAGAGATCTGGCATCAGCGCCAACAGGGGCAAAACCTCTCCGAGTTCATGCTCAATCGCATCACCCGGGAACATTGCGAGCCAGTAACCATTCTGGGGTCAGACACTACCATTCTGGAAGCGGTCCAGGCCATGAAGGCTTCCGAAAGTGACTCCGTTATTATCGTGAAAAATAATCAGCCTGGCATTGTCACCCGAACGGATCTTCTGGAAGGTCTGACGCTGGGCAAGCTGCTTCCTGACCACCCGGCTTCAGGGCTGGCCAGCGCGCCACTAATCACCGCGTCCATCGATGACTTCCTGTTTGATGCAATGATTCTAATGACCCGGCACAAGATCGAGCGAGTCATTGTCCTGAATAAAGGCCTGGCTCTACCGGAAAACCAAGAGAACATCGTGGGAACCCTGCCCCTGACCCGGGTTCTCAGCCTGTTTTCCACCCACTCCCATGTTATGGCCCTGAGAATCCAGCGTGCCGACCACTTCTCGTCTCTTCAGGAGTGTGCCGCCAGTATTGACGCTCTCATCGGCAACCTGCACAACAACGGTGTTCGAATTCCCTTTCTGATGAAACTGGTCAGTGCCCTGAACGAGCAAATTATCCAACGCCTCTACCAGCTCCACTTCAATGAGGCATTCCAGCACCACAGCTGCCTGATGGTCATGGGCAGCGAAGGACGGGGCGAGCAGATGATGAAAACCGACCAGGACAATGGCCTGATACTCGATCCAGACTGGTGCCCACCGGAAAATCCGATGGCTCAGCTTGAACAGTTTTCAGAAAAGTTGCAGGGCCTGGGCTACCCCCCCTGCCCCGGGCATATCATGGTCAGCAACCCCAAATGGGTAACAAACACCCATGAGTGGCGCAATCGCCTGGAGTACCTGAGAGCTTCAGGCTCCACCGAATCACTGATGGAGCTGGCCATTTTGCTGGATGCACGCCCTATAGCGGGCAACTCGGACCTGTTTAACCAGATCAGTCCATCAATTCATCAACCCCAGGAGGGAAGCAGTCGACTGGCAGCACAGTTTGCCATGCCCGCCCTTCAATTCCGGACACCGCTGGGGCTTCTGGGAGGCATTCAAGCCAGCAATAACTGGATTGATGTCAAGAAAGGCGGTCTATTCCCCATTATTCACGGGGTTCGATCCCTGGCTCTGGAATTTGGCCTGCAACCCACCTCAACCCTTGAACGCCTGCAGTTGCTTACTGAGAATGGCGTTGTTGAGCCCCAATTATCTGAAAACCTTAACGAGGCATTCTGTCTGTTTCACCGGTTGAAGCTGGATCGATTACTCCAGTCAACAGACACCTCAGACAACCGGGTCGACATAACAACACTGAGCCGCTGTGATCGCGACCTTTTGCGCCATGGCCTCCACACAGTGAAAAAATTCAAGCAATTCCTTTGGCGCCACTTTCACCTGGAGCGCTTCTGACAATGGTCACTGACTTTCTTTCACGGCGCCTTAGACAGCACTACCGACGACGCCTGACTCTCAAATACCCTGATCACCATCAGCTGTTTGCCCCTGAACCTGGGCATGAAATCATCTGTCTGGATACCGAAACGTCATCGCTCAATCCGAAAAACGCCTGCCTCATCTCCATTGGTGCCTTGATGATCCGCAACCACCGAATTATCTTCGGGGAAAAGCTGGATCTGCGTATTCGCCCCCGAAGCCCCCTGAGAGCAGACTCTATTAAAATTCATCAGCTGCGAAACCAGGATCTGGAACAGGCTCTACCGCTGGAAGAAGCCCTGGAAAAATTGATCCAGTTCATCGGCAGCCGCCCTATTCTGGGCTATTGGATTCAATTCGATATGGCACTCATCAACCGGCTGATGAAAGCGCACTACCCCTTCAAACTGCCCAATCGCACCCTTGAACTGTCGGATATTTATCGCCGGAAAGCCGAACGGATGAATGCCTGGCACCCGCCGGACCTGGGGTTTGAGGCCATGGCGGATGCCCTTAAGATAGATCCGATTGAACGCCATTCAGCACTGGGGGACTCCCTGACAACTGCACTGATGTACCTGAAACTCACCAGGGAAACTTCACTTCTTCATGAATCCAACAAAGGCGTTTTCTCACGAAAGGATGGATAGCTAATTCTGCAGTCCTCAGTCTCTGGGAGTCCACTTGATGCCCAAAAATAGCGATGGGCCCAGTACAATCTCTGGCGAAGCGTGAAATCCATATGAGCATTACTGATATCATGCTTCAGAACCTCAAATGTGTTCTCCATATTCTTATTTAATTTTCGTTCACCCCTTTCTGGCATATCAGATAAGTCCTGCCAGAAACCACAATATTGCCGCCACTTATCTTTATCAAAACAGTCAGTAAAACACCCTTTAACAAAGACCTGAAAGCGGTTGGTATGAATCACTTTCCGTGCAATACCATCCTCATGAGCACTGGCCAGTATATCATCAGTGCATTCATCGATATCTGACTCCGAGGCAGAAACTTGATCATCATACTCAAAAACCTTAACAGCCTCTTTACCTATTACTTCAGACCAGAGGCCAGCCATTCCACTTTGCGTCCAGCAATACTTGCAAATCCAATACCATCGTTTCCTTAGCTCTTTGCTGATTTGGGAGTCACCAAGGTCTTGCCCGATAAACCCCAGTGTCCTTTTTAAGTCAATGCCCTCATCTCCCTCGAAGTCCCGCTGGCGGGCATTTTTCAGCTCATTCAGAAAAGCAAAGAAGCTCAGAGCTGTATCCATATCAAAATAGTGGTAAAGGCGCTGTTCAAATTAAGTGTTGCTCTACCCAATGTATAGAAACTTGATCTAAAAAAGCCTCCTCTGAGAAGAGTTGAGTTTTAAGAAACCTTTTCCACCCGAGGTAACGAGACAGGTATTTTGTTG
>NZ_JBLYZI010000117.1:0-15605 GCF_057680865.1 Endozoicomonas sp. Z74 | reverse complement strand
GATTAGTATGAATCATAAGGGTTACCTTTTTACGATTTAGATTTCAGTGATTTCACCCTCTATCTAAATCGGTAACCCTTCCCTTTTTTGAAGAGGGAATTGTCAGATCAGATCTGAACTAATGCAGTTAAGGATATATATTGTGACCTTAAAAGGCTCTACTTGAAGGGGAGAGCAGAAGGCAATGAGCCTCTCAGGAACAGGAAAGCGGAGCTGGCCAGGCTCTCCCCGGAGAATTTGATGCTCTGACCAGAATGACCATGGTTTAAACTAAGTCTTTCCCATTCTACTGGAGCTGCTGCGAGGGCAGAATAGCTTCAGTTATGCAGGTTCCAGATGCTCCACCAGCAGTTGCAGGTTTTGCTGGCCACGGAACTCATTAATATCCAGTTTATAAACAATATTCATGTTCTGAACATTGGGGTCGGGCCACCGGCGTGGATCAATGTTAAAGGCAATGGCATCCAGCCAGCAGCTATGACCCGGAGCTTTCAGCACCATTTTTAGGTGTTTTTCCCCTACCAGTTTCTGTTGCAGTACCTGGAAGCGACCATCAAAGCTGGGTTCGGGGAAATTCTGCCCCCAGGGACCGCCCTCCCGAAGGGTATGGGCGGTGGCCATGGTGATCTGCTCCGGATCCAGGGCCCCGTCCGTATGAATTTCCGCCTGCAGATCACTAGGGGACAGCAGTTTTTTTACCTGCCGGTCAAAGGCTTCCTGAAACCTGTTGAAATCCGCTTTGAGAATGGACAGCCCTGCCGCCATGGCATGGCCTCCAAATTTCAGGATCAGGCCCGGGTATTCCCGGGCTACGCTGTCCAGGGCATCCCTCATGTGCAAACCCGCAATGGAGCGCGCTGAACCTTTCAGCTCTGAGCCTTCCAGCCCAGAAGAGGAGCCTGTATTGTCTGCCTCGGCAAAAGCAATCACGGGCCTGTGCAGTTTTTCCTTGATTCTTGAGGCAAGAATGCCCACCACGCCCTGGTGCCAGGTGTCCTGGAACAGGCTGATGCCCCATGGAAGCTCTGCGTTTTCCTGAAGCTGAAGTCTTTCCAGTTCGGCAACGGCCTGCTGTTGCATGCCGGACTCTATGGCCTTTCGATCCCGGTTAAGGCTGTCCAGCTCGCTGGCCATTTCCCTGGCGGTATCCAGGCTTCCGCACAGTAAAAGCTCAATACCGATGGACATGTCGTCCAGCCGCCCGGCGGCATTCAGTCTGGGGCCCAGGGCGAAGCCAAGGTCACTGGCGACCAGGCGCTCAGGCATTCGTCCCGCCACTTCCAGCAGTGCCATAATACCCGGCCGACAGCGTCCACTGCGAATGCGTGCCAGCCCCTGAAATACCAAAATACGGTTATTGGTATCCAGTGTGACTACGTCCGCAACGGTTCCTAGGGCCACCAGGTCCAGCAGCTCTGCCAGGTTGGGTTCCGGGTGGCGCTGGAAATGCCCACGCGCCCTGAGCAGTGTTCTCAGGGCGCACATCAGGTAGAAAATAACACCGACGCCTGCCGTATTTTTTGCAGGAAACGGGCAATCCGGTTGATTGGGGTTCACGATGGCATCGGCGTCAGGGAGTTCTCGCCCTGCCAGGTGATGGTCAGTGACCACCACCTTCATGCCTTTCTCTTTGGCAGCCTGGACACCGGCCAGGCTGGAAATGCCGTTATCCACGGTAATCAATACGTCGGGTTGAAAGGGAAGGGCGGCTTCGACAATCTCCGGTGTCAGTCCATAGCCGTATTCAAACCGGTTGGGAACCAGAAAGTCCGCTCTTCCCCCCATCTGCCTGAGCGCCTCAACACCCAGGGCACTGCTGGTGGCTCCATCGCAGTCAAAGTCACCGACAATCAACATTTTCTGTTCATTACTGATTGCGTCAGCCAGGATTTCTGCCGCTTTGTCAATGTCCTTGAGTTGCCGGTAATCGTTCAGTTGTTGCAGCTGTCTTGGCAGTTGTTCCTGGGACTGAATACCACGGGCACTGTAGATTCGGGCCAGGAGCGGGTCGATACGGGGCTCAAAATGGCAGAGAGAAAGGTCATAAGCTCGCTGGACGATCTTGGGTGACATCTTGGATGACATTGTGTGAAGTTTGGGGGCTGGCAGTTGGGTCTATAGCGTACCACAGATGAGTGCTGCAATCTCAGTGGATGAGGTTCTACCGCACAGGCTCGTTGTGCAGTAGAACCCTTTTCGTCAGGCGTGCTTCTGGATAAAGCGTTTTAAATCTTCAAGGTTGTTATCCAGCCGGTCGTACCGTTCATCCCGCTCCATGAGGTCCGCCATTGAGCTGGGTAATTCCGGGGACTCCAGCCCTGCCTTGACCGCGGCTTCCGGGAATTTTACCGGGTGGGCGGTTGCCAGGGTGACCACCGGCACGCCTTCAGGCAGATTCAATGCTTCCGCAGCCCGGATACCGGTTGCTGTATGGGGGTCGGCCAGATAGCCGGTCTCTTTCTTGAGTTTTCGGATGGTTTCACAGATCTGCTTATCGTCTGTACGGCAACTGTCGAACAAATGCCGGATGGCATTCCAGGCACTGTCTCTGACGCTGATGGCCCCTGTTTGCTGGAAGCCTGTCATCAGCTCTGCCATGGCCTTACCGTCCCGCTCATGCATATCAAACAGCAGGCGCTCAAAGTTACTGGAGACCATAATATCCATGCTGGGGGAGAGGGTCTGGTTCAGGGATTCACGACGGTAGTCATTTTTCTGGAAGAAGCGATCCAGAATGTCATTCTGGTTGGTGGCCACTACCAGTTTCTCGATGGGAAGACCCATTCCCCTGGCGATGTAGCCTGCAAAAATATCACCAAAATTGCCGGTGGGCACCGAGAAACTGACGGGCCTTTCAGGGGCGCCCAGGGCCAGGGCGGCATGGAAGTAGTAGACAATCTGGGCCATGATTCGAGCCCAGTTGATGGAGTTGACCGCCACCAGCCGGGTATTCTCCGGCAGGAAAGACTGGTCGGCAAAGCATTGTTTAACCCTGTCCTGGCAGTCATCGAAGTTGCCGTGAATAGCAATGTTATGGACATTGCTGTCGAGAACCGTGGTCATCTGGCGGCGCTGTACTTCGGATACCCGCTGATAAGGGTGGAGGATAAAAATATCCAGATGATCACTGTGGCGGCAGCCTTCGATAGCGGCTGAGCCCGTGTCACCAGAGGTGGCCCCCAGGACAATGGCCCGCTCATTACGCTCCGTCAGGACATGGTTCAGCAGTCGGCCCAGCAGTTGCAGGGCAAAATCTTTAAAGGCGAGGGTGGGGCCATGAAACAGCTCCATCACCCATTGATTCGGGCCAATCTGCTGCAATGGCGCTACCGCGGTATGGTCAAAAGCCTGGTAGCTTTCGTCGATCATCTTTTGCAGGTCAGCATCGGCGATGGTGCCGCCCACAAAAGGGTGAATGATTTCAAAGGCCAGCTCATTGTAGGGCAGGCCACGCAGTGAGCGGATTTTTTCGGCACTGAACACGGGCAGTGATTCGGGTACGTAAAGGCCACCGTCTTCGGCCAGGCCGGCCAGCAGCACGTCTTGAAAATTTCTGGCTTCACCCTGTCCACGGGTACTGATGTATTTCACTGGATATTCCGTTTTTTGATCGGTTGGGCTCGGCTCCGGGGAAAGAGCCTCACATCACTGTTTTTATAGTCTGAATAGGGCGTTATGGCATCCCTGAAAAGGGTTGATCAGTGGCCGGGCGCTCCTGCGTCACTGCATGAAGCGCCTTTGCCGGGTTTTGATCAGCTCATGGCTTCCACACGAATACGGGTGATGGGTGAACGGATGTCTTCCAGTTCAGACAACTCCCGGATGGCGGTGTTCATAACGGCTTCACGGATATCATGGGTGAGAATAACGATATCGGCACAGCCATCGTCCTCACGGGTCACCTTCTGGGTAATGGCATCGATATTGATACCGTGGCTGCTGAGGATCTGGGTGACGGCATTCATTACACCCGGGTGATCATCGGCATGGATTCTCAGGTAAAAACTGCACTCGGTTTCTGTAATGGGCAGAACCGGAGAGGATTCACAAAGGGCATCCGCAGAGTAGCCAAGGGCGCTGACCGCAGAACCGGGGTTTTCGATGGTGCGGGCAATATCAACAATATCAGCAATAATGGAAGAGGCTGTGGGTTCTGCTCCAGCACCGGGACCGCTGTGCATGGTCTGGCCGACGGCATCCCCCTGAACCACGACGGAGTTCATTACCCCATTGATATTGGCGAGAGGGCGTTTGGAAGGAATCAGGGTGGGATGAACCCGAAGCTCAATGCCTTTCGCCTTCTGGCGGGCGATGCCAAGATGCTTGATGCGAAAGCCCAGTGAAGCGGCATACTGGATATCACTGGGGGTGATGCCACTGATGCCTTCGGTGTAAGCTTTGCTGAACTGAAGGGGGATGCCGAAGGCAATGGAGGCCATTATGGTCAGCTTGTGGCAGGCATCAATCCCTTCCACATCAAAGGTGGGATCTGCTTCTGCGTACCCCAGGGCCTGGGCTTCTTTGAGTACATCTTCAAAGGGGCGGTTGTGGTCACCCATTTCCGTCAGGATATAATTGCCAGTGCCGTTAATGATGCCGGCCAGCCAGTTGATGCGGTTGGCGGCCAGGCCTTCACGCAGACATTTGATCATGGGGATGCCGCCGGCAACCGCTGCTTCATAAGCGACGATAACATTGTTCTCCCGGGCGGCCTGGAAAATTTCATTGCCATGCTCAGCGATCAGGGCTTTATTGGCCGTAACCACATGCTTGCCCTGTTCAATGGCAGTGAGGATCAGCTCTTTGGCAACATCATAGCCACCAATGGTTTCCACCAGAATGTCCACTTCGGGATTGCGTGCCACTTCGAAGATATCCCGGGTGACATTGACGCTGGAGGTATTGCAGTCCGGGTTATCCCTGCGAGCCCCGATTTGCTCGATAAAGACTGGCCGACCGGTACGGGCAGAGATACTGCCTGCGTTCCTCTGAAGTACGTTAAAGGTGCCACCACCTACCGTACCAAGCCCACATATTCCTACTTTGACCGGTTTCAAGCTTTTACCCCGCGCTCATTGTTATGCTGTTTCTCGGCTGCACCGATGGAATCGGATTATAGCCCCAAACCGGCCTGCTATGCGACTTTGCCCTGAGTCACGGCAGGATCGGTGCTGGCAGAAAAGATAAAAAAGGCAGGTTGATGGATGCTCCGGGTGATCCAAGGAGGGGGAAGCCCCTGTCTGTATCAGGGGCGTTGACTTATATTTTCAACATTTTTGCCAGATCGGCGGCAGGGCGATACCCCGGAATCAACTGACCATTTTCAAGCACCATGGCCGGTGTGCCGTTAACCCCCATTTCCATACCCAGCTGGTATTGCTGGTCAATTTCAGCCTGACAGACTTTTTTGTCTTTACGGATGTCGCTGCTGATGGGCTTGCCGGCTTTGAGGTCGTTCATGGCCTGTTTCCGGTCTTTGGCACACCAGGCATCCACCATCTTGTTGTAGGCAGGAGACCGCTCGCCTCCCCGGGGGAATGCCAGATACCGCAGCTCAATCCCAAGGTCATTCATGGCGGTGACTTCCTGATGCAGTTTGCGGCAGTATCCGCAATCAACATCGGTGAAGGCGTACACGACACCTTTTGTTTTACCTTTGGGGGCAAAAACAATCATGTCATCTGTACTGAGTGATTTCAGACGTTTGGCGTTGTGACCGGATTTGATTTCTTCGGTCAGGTTGGCCAGCCCTTCTTTCCGGATTTCCAGCATGTCACCGCGCAGCAGGTGCTTACCATTGGCACTGCTGTATAGGATGTGCCCCCCCTGCAGAGTGACCATATACACCCCTGGCATGGGGGTTTCAGAGATGCTTTCAATGGGGATGTTGGGGTCCAGTTTCTTCAGTTCGGTTTCGATGCGCTTCCGGGCGGCTGACAGAGGTTGTTTCAGTTGGGTCTCACTGGCCAGCTTTTCAAGTCTGTCCAGCTTTTCCAGTTGCTCAATCAGTTTCAGCTTTTCAGTCCTGATGCTCTCTTTCTGCTGATTGAAGGCTTTGATTTTGGCCTGCTGACTGGCGCTGGGTTCCGCTGCTGGCGGCTTCTCAGCATCCATCTGTTGTGCAGAGGCCTCCAGTGTTTGAATCAGGCGCTTTCTCTGGGCCTGTTCGTCGGGAGAGAGGCGTTCAAATTGCTCCAGCCGCTCAATTTTTTGCGCCTGGTCGAGGGTTTGAAGCTGGTCAAATTGTCGGGTCAGAGGCATCGCGGCTTCAGGCACGGGAGCGGCATTGGCCAGTAATGACCATCCCAATAAGCCGCCCAGAGTGGCTGCTGTAAAAAAGGAGGAGAGTGTTCGCATGTGTTTCCTCTGTTTATCTCTATGGATCCTGGCCTTCCAGGCACTTTCGTCAGACTGCCGGTGCAGGGCATTCCTGTTGATGACGAAATCACCACGCTGGCGTGTTCTGTGAGCTCATCTATTTCTGTCTATCGGCAGTGAATTACGTTGGGTAAAAGATGCCGTCGTCTCTATATTGACCTGAATTCAGAGGTTTGGTTCATCGTTCAGTCCCCGCCAGCCGGGGTGGCGCTCAGGAGTGCTGAGAGCCGAAGTCTAGCTGGAATTTAGCTGTTTGCATTGTCCTGTGCCGGCTCTTTTCCGTGAAAACGAGTGGTTTGCCTGTCCAGACAGGGCATTAGCCTCTTGGGTGGTGTTGTTTATGAAGTTCTGCCAGTCTGTGACGGGCTACATGGGTGTATATCTGGGTGGTGGACAGGTCGCTGTGCCCAAGCAGCAGTTGCACAACCCTCAGGTCTGCGCCATGGTTCAGCAAATGGGTGGCAAACGCATGTCTAAGAACGTGGGGGGAAACGTGGGTGCTGATACCCGCAATGGTGCTGTAGTGCTTGATTCGGTGCCAGAAAGTCTGCCGGGTCATGGGGCGGCCCTGACGGCCAGGGAACAGTACCGGACTTTCGATACCGCAGAGCAGCTCGTTACGCCCGATGCGAAGGTATTGTTCAAGCCACTCGATGGCGGTCTGGCCCATAGGCACCAGTCGCTCCTTACTCCCTTTGCCCGTCACCCGTACAACCCCCTGGCGAAGGTTAATGTTGTCCAGGGTAAGGCTGACCAGTTCGGTGATTCTGAGTCCGCAGGCATAGAGTAATTCCAGCATGCTTCTGTCCCTCAGACCAATAGCGGTTTCGGTGTCCGGGCTTTCCAGCAGGGCGTCCACATCAGTTTCGGAAAGGGTTTTGGGCAAAGAGCGGCCCTGGCGGGGCATTTCAATGCGGGCGGTGATGTTTGAGTGGATTTTATCCGTCTGCAAGGCATGGCGGTAGAACGCCCTCAAACTGGAAATCTGCCGGGCTGTGGATCGGGGGTGATAGCCTTTTTCAAGGCGCCATTGAAGAAAGTCCTGAAGGTCCTGTTCCCTGGCCAGAAGCAGGGCGTTTGTTCCAGCGGCAGGCTGTTGTTGAAGCAGCCATTCATGAAACCGTTTCAGGTCTCTCTGGTAGGCATCCCGGGTGTTGTCACTGAGACCCCGTTCGAGCCATAAGTGTTGCAGGAATTCTTCGATTGCAGGGGGGGGAGGGGACAGCGTTGGCATGTGAGGTCTCAGGATTTCATTGTCACCTTTGTACCCTACCTGCGTTGTGGGATCAATGAAGTGGCTTTTCTTTTACCCCAGATACGACAAAAGCGACCGAGGTCGCTTTTGTCGCAGACCAGAGCTTCCTCTGGTCCGGCTCTTCAGAAAACAGTTGCCGGAAATAGTGAACTGCTTTTCTATGGGCTGTTTTTCAAAGAAGAAAAACGGCTTAGTTGAGCTTTTCCTTGATCCGGGCGGCCTTGCCGCTCAGCTCACGGAGGTAGTACAGCTTGGCCTGACGTACGTCACCACGACGCTTCACGTTAATGGAAGCAATCATTGGGGAGTAAGTCTGGAAAGTACGCTCAACGCCAACACCGCTGGAGATTTTACGAACGGTGAAAGCAGAGTTCAGACCACGGTTACGCTTGCCAATGACAACGCCTTCGAACGCCTGCAGACGCTCACGGTTGCCTTCTTTTACCTTAACCTGTACGACTACGGTGTCACCCTGGCCAAAGGCAGGGATTTCTTTGTCCATCTGCTCAGCTTCGAGCTGCTGGATAATCTTGTTTTTGCTCATTGAAAATTGCTCCCAGTTAGTCAACTGTGTTCCGCTCAAACCAGCCGATGGTTCCGGCTGAAGGTGTTACCCAAAACAAGGCTTTTACCCGTTCAAGGCTCTACCTGAAAACTGTCGTTGTCTGCGTCGTGGTGCTCAGCAATAAATTCCGACAGCAGCTTCTCTTCCTCGCTGGACAGTGGTCTGTTCTGCAACAGGTCGGGGCGTCTCAGCCAGGTTCTGCCCAGTGACTGTTTCAGTCGCCAGCTCCGGATCAGAGCGTGGTTGCCTGAGAGCAGCACTTGCGGCACTTCCTGTCCTTCAAAAACCTCCGGACGGGTGTAGTGCGGGCAGTCAAGAAGACCATCAGCAAATGAATCTTCCTGAGCGGAATCCTTATGACCCAGGGTGCCCGGTACAAAGCGTGATACTGCATCAATCAGAGTCATGGCAGCGAGCTCGCCACCACTTAACACGTAGTCACCGATGGACCATTCTTCATCGATCTCGGCTTTGACCACGCGCTCGTCAATACCTTCATAGCGCCCCGCGACCAGAATCAGTTTCCTGCTGTTGGCAAGTTCCTGCACTCCTTTCTGGTCGAGCATTCGACCCTGGGGAGACAGGTAGATTACTTTGGCCTCGGCTCCTGCAGCCGTTCTGGCTGCCTGAATGGCGTCACGCAGAGGTTGAATTTTCATCAACATGCCGGGACCACCGCCATAAGGTCGGTCATCCACAGTCCGGTGCCGGTCATGGGTGAAGTCCCTGGGGTTCCAGGTCTTCACGTCAATCAGGCCTTCCTTGATGGCACGGCTGGTAATGCCGTGATCCGTCACTGCCCGGAACATCTCCGGGAAAAGGCTGACGACACCGAACCACATTTGTGTGTCCATGGGCTCTTGATCACTC
This sequence comes from Endozoicomonas sp. Z74, assembly GCF_057680865.1. Lineage (NCBI taxonomy): Bacteria > Pseudomonadati > Pseudomonadota > Gammaproteobacteria > Oceanospirillales > Endozoicomonadaceae > Endozoicomonas > Endozoicomonas sp. Z74. The sequence goes on along the minus strand of NZ_JBLYZI010000117.1, from coordinate 6,537 downwards.
TGCTCCTGATGGTCAGGATGCGGATTAGATATCTCCATGGCCACTTAAAACTCCGGGTCCCAATCTACCCGGATAAACCCCTTTTCAGGGTTTACGTCAATCACCACCTGATCAATGAGCCAGGGAACCAGCCGTTCGCGCTGGTCAACACTCCCCTTTGAGGGGCGAATGACCAATACGTCGTTGGCGCCTGTCTCCATCAGATGGCTGACTTTGCCCAGCAGTATGTTGTCACCCGCGCTGTTGCGGGAGAAAACATCCAGATTCTCCAGTTGATGCCAGTAAATCTCGTCATCTTCCGGATCGGGCAGTTCATCTGCCGCAACGGTGATCTGGTGACCGCAATAGGTGCGGGCCAGTTCACGATCATCACAGCCGACGATATGGGCAACCAGACCTTTGCCATGAGGCCGGGCCTGATCGATTTCAACGGTCCTTAACTGACCGTTGCGGTCAAGAATCCAGTTTCGGTAGTTGAGGATGTTTTCCATCGGGCTGGTGTTGGAATGAATCTTTACCCAGCCTTTCACCCCGAAAACGGCAGTGATATGGCCTAACACAATGCGCTTCACAGCGGCCTCTGCTCCGGTTGTCACTGAATCAATAACCTCAAGCAGCCTTGGCTTCTTTCAGAAGTTTGGCTACACGCTCAGATGCAGTAGCGCCCTGGCCCAGCCAGAATTCTACACGCTCATTATCAACACGCAGACGCTCTTCCTGGCCGCGAGCAGTGGGGTTGAAGAACCCTACGCGCTCGATGAAGCGGCCGCCGTTAGCCTTGCGGCTGTCGGCAACGGTCAGGTGGTAAAATGGGCGCTTTTTGGAGCCACCACGAGCAAGACGAATGGTTACCATGGAATCGGTTTTCCTGTAGTTGTTTCCGGCAACTGGTTTTCCTGTGCTTATCCTGCTTTCCAGAGTCTGTCCGGCAGGTCACGGGGAAGAGTGGTAGCAGATTCACCCCGGAGGATTAGCCTGATACCGGCTTTTATGATCGGACCAAGCCCGATCGTAAAGGGCGCATATTGTATGGAAATCCCGGGAGCTAGGCAATAACCGTTGGGAAATAAATGTATTGTGGTTTACCGGATTCTACGCTGTAGAGACCACAGTTTCTTCTTGATGGCGTGGGCAGTTGAGCGGAGTTCGCCGGGAGGTGTCATTGGACCCGCCGTGGAAGTGACTTTGAGTTCTATGAAAATATCCAGGTTGCCATGAACCAGCCCGGCTTTCCTGGCCAGGGAGTTATGAAGGTGATCTACCTGTCCATTAAAAAAGCACCACAGAAATAAGCTGTGCTGAGCATGAACTGGCAAGCCGATAACAGGCCATAAACCGGTTTAAAATTCTGTTTCAAACCGGTTCTGAGTATAGAAAACCACCGACGCTTATATAAAATTCATTGCAAGGTCTTTACCGCTGAAAAGATGTCCCTGTTGAACGCTCACTTTTGTATTAAGCCATTCATGGAGTAGCTGTGGGTCATCTATTCAGCTTCCAGCCCTTGCTCTGTTTCTTTTGCCGTCGGTTTTATAGCTCATCTTTAAGATGAGCACTGTCTGTGGCTTTGCCTTTGTCTCCATTGAACCGTTGCTTATAGAACTTATTGGCTTCAGCAATATCTTCAAAGTTTAATTCCCTTGTTGGCTGAGCCTCTACATCGTCACTCTGGTAGCGGGTTTTACTTGCTCTTCCTTGTCTGTCAGGGTGGTGGGTCAGAGATAGTTCTTTATAGGCTTGTTTAAGCTCTGCCATTGTAGGATTGGTTGAAATTTGCAGTACGTTAGCGTAGGCAACTTCCTTCATTTTTTCTAAGGTTAACTGCATGTCGTTCGCCCCAAGGAAGCTTCCAAATCGCCGGATAAAGTTTGTTCTGTCATTAAGTGTTATTCTAAGTGTTTCTATATCCATCTTTTTTTCAGTTTCGGTAGGGAGATAGTTGTGTTCATCGAACAGGTCAGCTTTCGCAACATCCAACTGAAGCTTGTCATTGCTCTTTCTTGTACTGGTTTTATCACGCATTACGCCTAACCTGGACAGAAGAACCGTTCTGTACAAGTCATCTACCTTAAATGTGCTAGAACTAAACCAACGAAAAAATCCACCCCAGCAGTTGGGGGTTTGAACAGAGCAGCTAATAGTGCAGCCATAACCATATGCATTCTTGTCTTTAAGGGATGTTATGCCGCTTTGGTCGATTTCCCCGGTGACTGTGATGTGAGGGCTGACACCGTAGGCTGCATAAAGCTCAGCATCGCTCCAGGCATCCTGCATACATAGATGAGTCAATGTGAATGGCTTACCGGTTCTTGGTGTTTCCAGCTTTAGAGCAAAACTATCTGGGCGTTTTAAGGGGAAAAGAACATCCCTTCCCGCTGCAACTTGAATTTTCTCACTTCCCTCGGTATAGGGGTAAACAAAAAGAGCGCCAAAGTTCTGAGAGCTTTTACTGGGGCCCTCAATTTTGTTTGACACGATCACAAATGCCGGTGTGAATTTACAGTAGGGAACCTGGTCTGTTGCATCTCCTTCTGTGATAGTACAGGGTAATTCGCAGTACCCGTTTTCATCTGAACTGCAAACAGTTGAGCCAAAAACATTTTGACTGGGGAATTCAGGAAGATGTTTAGCGACATGCACTTTAAACTTTTTAGTAAATGTCAGGGTAAAGGATGTATGAGAGTCTGGCTGCTCGTAGTCAGTATAGAAGCAGGATACTTGAGAAACCCTGCTGCCTTCTTCTTCCAGAGTGACTTTACCTTCTTTTGATACCCAGTATTTTCCTTGTAAGGTATTGTCTGTTGTGAGCGTAAATTCCTGGCTGACAGCTTCCAGCTCATATGGAATATCTTTAAGGGTCTCACTGGTAACAGCCGCTTTAAGTGATTTGTCATCGTTTAAGGTGCGGGCATCAATGTAAGCAGGGCATTCAATGCTGCGCTTCATATTGATCGAAACATCAGGCAGTGTTGACGTGTCGTCTGCACAGCTCAACTGCGCAGCACAAAGAAATGCTGTTGAATAGACTATTGATGTGAGGCGCAATTTCATATCCCCTGTATTGATTTAAGATAGTAAGAGGGTTTTGCAAAAAAAAGATGGCAGAGGGTCCTTCCTTCTGCCATTTCTTGCGGGGGACTCTAAAGTTTAGAGTTCATCCTTTCTCTTTGTGGCTGAATAATCAGTTTCATCTCTGAACACTGTTGTGCCATTTTCATGAACATAAGTGCTGACCTTCAGTTTTGGGATCTCTTGGTCTGGGCGCTGAATACTCCCTGTAAAGCCCTGCTTATCATAAGCTTCCCAATCCTTAAGTTTGGCTTCCCTCAAGGCTATTTGCGCTTCATAGAAGGCTCTCGCCTTGGCCATCTGGAAGTTGGATGCAGCATTAGCCTTGTTCTCAAGTTGCAGGGCATTTTGTTTAAAGGTCTGGAGTGCTTCCACTTTGGCTTCCAGTTTTGCAAGGTCCTCTTTGTAGCTGGCCAGCTTTAAGCTCAACAGGTTGTCGTACTTCTCAGACTCTCGCTCAATCTCGTCATTACGCTCCTTAAGTTGAGATTTCAGTCGGTCAATCTCAGACTTGTCGAAGGTGCCTCTTGTCTCGAGATCCTGGATGGTGGCTGTTAGATGAGATTTTTCCTGGCGGAGTTTATCCATTGCCACGTCATTTTCATCAGTCAGCTTTTTGATGTCAGCTTTGTAGTCTTTCTCGGTCTTCTCCAGGGTCTCTGCGTGCTTTTTTCTCTCCTGTTCAAGAAGTGCGTCATCAATGGCTTTCTGGTCAGCTCTGGCGCTCGCTGCACTGGCATCGCCAGTGGCTTCACTCAGCTTTTGAAGACGGTTGAGCTCTTTTTCGAACTCTTCATCTTTTTTATCAAGACGCTCCTGTAACGCTTCATTTTCGGCTACCAGTTCAGGAATTTGCTTCAATTTCTTTTCCAGAAGGGCGCTGGCGGTCTGGCATTCAAGCAGACCCCTGGCACATTCTTCAGTTTTGGTTTTGAAGGTCGCCAGTTCTGTTGCGTCCTTGACGTAGCCTTCCATGTGTTCTCTGTTAAGCAGGGTAATGGACTCTCCGTCGTTAACCACGTCTTCAAAGGTAATGGCTTTGTCTTTTTCTATCTTCATGGTGAAGGTAGGTTTTGAACGATCAGCTGCTCTCTTCAGGTAGAACTCACCGACAGACAGCTCAATTCCTGCGTCTTTAAGGTCAAGGTCAGGCTCTTTACTCAAAGCGTCTTCAAAGGAGGTGCCCAGTTTATCCTTGAATTTTGTGAACTTGAATCTGGAGACGTCCTGACGCACTACTTTTTCTTCATATTTGGCGCTACTGACTTTTGCTACATAAGACGGACTCAGATGACGTTCAGTGGCGTCGCCGTATGTGATTACGTTGAGAGAGGTCAGGAATTGCCCAAACATTTCAAGAACCGTACCCACTGGTTGTGGCTCTATTGGCCCAGTTTTATAGGTGGGCAGCATGCCAGTGCCGGCAGCCTGGTTGTCAGCTTCTTTTTCAGCTCGCAGAATAGCGGCATGGGCTCTCTTTCTTTCATGTTCTTCGCTGAGCAGGAGAATATCCTCAGGAGTCAGAGATATCTTTGAAATTTCCTGACATTCCGCATCGTCCTGTTCTGCATTGAAGGTATTGCGACCATAGGGGTAACGGCAGAGCTTGCCGAACATGAAGATTTCGTTATCTTCTTCATCCTCAGCGCTTTCAGGTGTGCTGAAGTCAGCTGTCAATCGCAGTGACAGGCCACACTTGAGCAGGTCTTCATCCGTTTCAAAATCATGTCTTACCCAGGAGCGGGTTTTTTGTGGCATAGTGCCTTCAGGTAAAAGGTGCTCGGGCTGAAGAGAAGGCTTGGGCTTGAATAAACAGGCGTTATCATCAGGCGTGCCTTCGTGAGCTCTTTTCAGCCAGAGTTTAACAGCCACGATACCCAGATTCTGGAGACCTACAGGCTTTGAAGGGTCGTGCAGAGAAGGCGCTACAGTCTTTAGCATTTCGTGACTGACGTAATATTCCTGAATGATTTTTCCTTTTTTTTCAGAAAGAATCTGATGGGTGGCTTTATCACGAACCTGCTCTATGTAACGCCTGTATAGGGCTGGACCATATTTTGCAGAGTGCTGATAATACTCAGCAGGCAGCATCTGGGTAACCCCACCATAGAATGATACGCCATATCCTTTTTCTTCGGTATCGTCGGCGTCATCATTAGCTAGGGTGGGGAGAGCAATCGCTAATACTGATGCAGCTGTTATGGCAGCAACCATTCTCAGGGGTTTCCTTAAAGGGTTGCCTTCTGCATCTAACAAGGGGAGTAGCATTCTGTGTCATCCTCTATAGTTTGCTGTTTTGTTTACAACATCACTTTGTCTTTTGAATTGATCAAAGCCTAGATAAACCAAGTCGCATTCATAGAGCTGGAGGCTCTTTTGAAAACGAAGGGCTGTTGTAATCCTTTTAGTTGCTAGGCCTTAGTTCGTTTACTAGGTTAGTAAAATAGACGCTGTTTTGTTATTTGCAATTAATTTTTATTGCTTGTTGTATAAATATTGTTGTACGTTCGCTTTATTGGCTTGGTCGAGAGGTGGAAAATAAGTGGGTTGTAATGATTTACTTTGTAATTTATCAAGTTTGTTATTTTGTTGAGGGTGAGTATTTTTGAATTCAATTTACCTTGTTGGGCTTATATCTTGCCTGTTGCATGCCTTAATCCAAGGTCGTTAGATTTTGATTGTGTTTAGGGGGTTGGTGGCTGTTCAGATTATCTGATTTTAGAAAAAAGATCTTGGGTAATAAAAATAAAAGCCAGGTTAAGCTTCATATCTAAGGTTAAATCTATCAAGGGTGAGGTGATTCAGATGACTATCGCAACGAGTTGGATTGTTATTGTTTTTTATGCATTTCAGTATTACATGGAACTCCTGTTCATTGTTTAACGTGGGGCCGGAAAGAAACTCTCCATATAGGGATTGTCTTAGTAATCACTCTCATGGTTCGTTCTTTTTAAAAGCATATTATCGAAATATCTCGTGATGGTACTGGCTTATTCTGTCACTAGGAAAATGATGTGTGGAGAAAATTGGCGCTGTCAGAAGGGGCGTGTTTAGTGTATTGTCCGTCCCATTCGACTACATGATAGTGTTAGGAAAAGAGCGAATAAAGCCATTTTATATTGAAATGCCTATTTACTCATTTTTGATAAATTAGCACGTCTGCTTCAACCTGTTACCTCATTTTGGCCCGTTTTCTGATCCATAGGAAAATTAGCTTCCTCGAATCCGCTGTATCAGTGGGATGATAATTGCCAGGCCAGGTATTCTTTTCAGCTTGTTGTCATTATTCTTTATGTTGCGATCAATTGGCGCATTAAACTGGCGCTTAATGATCTTGAAGGCCCCCTGTGTCAGGATAGATGTCGCCTCTTTTGACTCATGACTCTCTTCAATGGAGAGATGATTAAAAGAGGCAGTTATGGCTCGCTACTCCAAAGAAATGAAAGAGGCCGTCATCCAGAAGATGAT
>NZ_JBLYZI010000116.1:0-15608 GCF_057680865.1 Endozoicomonas sp. Z74 | reverse complement strand
CCGGAAATACCTTGTGCATCACCGGCAATGGGTGAGGGCGGCAGAGTTTTATGGAGGACACCGATCTGCTCTGGGGACATCATGGGTATGGACTTCAGGATGTCTTGGAATTGCTGAGGTTTCATGGCTGGAACTCCACTTTACACGACAATTCTCATGCTCAGGGAGTATAGACCATGTTAGCAACATTTAATTTGAACAGCGCCGCATTCCCTGGATAAGGTTATCGAAATCGCTTTTAGTATCACCAATTGGAGACTTTTCCTGGATAAGGGTAAGAAACTTCCTCCAAGATTCGAACGTAGTTTTTGTTCCATTGTAAAATTGGTCATCAAAATTAAAACTACTCAAAGCTATCAAAAAAAAGAAAGGCACATACGGTATGTTTTCTGCCAAGTATTCCGAAAACAGCTGAAGATCCTCCTCATGTAAGCGCCTTATGTAAGACATTAAAGTTTTTGCCAATATAACATCCCAGCCTACCTCCTTTGCCTCATCTGGAGGCGCTTTTCTTCGGTCTTTCTCCTCCCAGTCATCATCACCATTGCCATCCCCCCTGCACTACAGCCACTGGAGACCGTAGAATGTGTTGTATGATGGATCCCCTGCCAGGATTGATGATCACTTTCTTTATTGTCAGCCCCTATGGAAGCAGCCTGCTCAGAACTATCCCTATCCCCATGAACCTTCAGTCCAAGGAGAGCAATCAACAAAACCGGGAGCCAGTGGTCAACAGGGCTGAGATGACCTGAGAAAATACTCTGGATATGCCCGAAGGCCAACAACATAGCTGATGGATGAACACCGGGTACCATAACCGATGCTTTCACCGGGCAATGACTTATCAACAGAGCCAGAAGGAAACCATCCCTAAACTTCATAAACTACCCCCTGGCAGGAGTCAGTTCCCAAAATAGAATAATGAAGGTAAACATTGGCGTCGCCGGAGAGCTTTCCTACCCCCCCGACCGTTTGGCGTCATAACCTGCTTTTCTGAGAACCTCCACCATCACATCCACATGGTCACCCTGAAGCTCAACGTTGCCATCCTTCACGGCTCCACCGCCGCCACAGCGCTTCTTCAGTTGTTTGGCAAAGGCCTTCAGGTCGTTGCCTGCCAGGGGCAACCCACTGATGACCGTCACCACCTTGCCACCACGGCCTTTTTTTTCCGGACGTACCCGGACATTACCATCACCCACAGGCGCTTCTTTTACGGAGGATTCCCGAATACGGCCCTGATCGGTGGAATACACCAGTTTGCTGTTACTCATCCTGTTTACCCTGCTCTTATTCCGCCTTTAACCAGCCATTGGCCATCGCTTCATCCAGCTGGCCGAGAACATAATCCCAGAGTTTGGGGGCGAGGTTTTCCAGGTGCCGGTTTCGCCTGAGCACCTGACTGCGGGTAACCTGATATTTGGCCCATGTGCCCCCCTCGCTGTTCATGTTCTGAAGCACTGGCAGCATGCAATCCATGGCCTTGGCGAACCGGGCATCGGCGGTTTGTGCCTGTTCAAATTCCTGCCACAATGCCTTGAGTGATTCTGCCTGGGCCGGTGGCAACAAACCAAACAGGCGATCAGCCGCCTGCTGTTCCTTTTCTCCCTGCTCAGACAATGCTTCATTGGCGGCAAAGGCGAACGTGTCCCCCGCATCAATTTCTACAACGTCGTGAATCAATAGCATCCGGGTGACCCGGGAAATATCCACAGGCTCTTCAGCGTACTCTGCAAGGGTCTGCGCCAGAAGGCTGATGTGCCAGCTATGCTCGGCACTGTTTTCCTGCCGGTGGCCATCGGGCTTCACCTGTGTTTTACGATAAACCGCCTTGAGTTTATCCAACTCAAGCACAAAGGCCAGTTGCTGGCTCAGCTTTTCCATCTACACGTAACTCTTTAACTTAACTTCAACGAAAAAAGCCTCTCAAAGAGAGGCTTTAGTAAGATCCAGAAAACTCAGCCCTGTTCCAACAGGCGCCTCAAGTCAATGATCGCCGCATTGGCCCGGGAAATATAATTGGCCATCACCAGGGAGTGGTTGGCCAGCACTCCGAATCCGGAACCATTGAGAATCATCGGGCTCCACACCGTCTCCTGGGTCGCTTCCAGCTCACGAACAATCTGACGGACACTGACTGTGGCATTTTTCTTCTGCAGTACATCCGCAAAATCAATCTCAATGGCCCGCAGCAAGTGAATCAGCGCCCAGGACGTTCCCCGCGCTTCATAAAAAACATCGTCAATCTGGGTCCATGGGGTTTTTACATTCAACTGAGCGCTCGAGTCCGTGGACTGGGAAGCTTCCGCATCACCGGCCAGGTCCGTATTCAGACGGGGTTTGCCGACGCTGGCACTCAACCGCTGGGAAAGACTGCCCAGGCGAGTTTCCACATCGTTCAGCCAGCGGGTGAGGTTGTCGGCACGGGCATAAAACTGGGCGGGGTCACGGGTGTCTGGCAGCCGTACCATATAGCTGTGAAGCTTATCGATACCCCGCTGATATTCGCGCTCACTGGACGGCAGAATCCAGCTGCGGGCATCAAAGTTGAACTGAGGTTCTGCCACTGCAAGGTCACGATCCTCTCTGGACTGGGACTGGGAGCGACTGAAGTCCTTCCGCAGAGCCCGTGCCATATCCCGAACCTGAATCAACACCCCCACTTCCCAGTTAGGCATATTATCCAGAAATACCCCCGGGGGCATTACATCATTTCTGAGAAAACCACCGGGTTTATGCAAAAGAGTGTCGGCGATGGTATAAAGCGTTGCAGTCGTCGTATAACCAGTCACTACCTCAATGCCATCAGCAGCGGCCAGTTGTTCCGCATTGGCCTGCACAGAGAAGGGCTCAGGTTCCTGGCTCCAGTACCAACCCACCAGAAGCAGCAGCAGTGCCAGAACCGCAACCAGTACCATAAATGCCTTGCCACGCACCAGGCAGGTGATGCCCTGCAACGAAGATCGAACCTGCTCTTTGACTTTTTCCAGTGCCATAATCCCCTCATTCACCACAGGCCTGTCATTGGAAAAACACCTTTTCCAGGAGGCTGTCCGAGAATAGCGCCCGTAGCGAGGACGATAGGAAATTGAGGATAAAAATTCGGTTTGGTAAGGTGAATAGTGGTTCTATTTGCCGAACAAAAGCGAATTTTAAGACCAATTTTCTACCGCCACAGTAGGGCAGTCTATTCTTGGACAGTCTCCCAGCGTAAAGGCTATCCGACTCAGCCATCCTGGTCACCTGCCCTTGTTAGTTTACGGGCAGTTAATAGCTGCGATTGAAGCGGTATTATCCTCCAATATCCCCTTAAGTGCGAGAACCACAGATGAATAGGCCTTAAAGCTGAAATCAGGCACCTCTTATAAATGCCCCGGACGCCCCAGGTAATAGCCCTGCCCTCCATGAATGCCCAGCTTGAGAAGCGTATTCCACTCATTCTCATGCTCAATCCCCTGGGCAAAAATTTGAATATCCCGGGCGCCCGCCAGCATGGCCAGGGTCCGGATATACAGTTGATTACCCTGGTTTTCATCAATGTCTCTGATAAAACTGCTGTCCACCTTGATGTAGTGGAAATCCATAGCCTGCAAAGAAGCCAGAGCCTGGCTGGCAATGCCAAAATGATCCACCGAAAACCGGCACCCAGTGGATACCAGCTTGCGCACTCTTTCCGCCATCTGATCTCCCACCAGCACCAGTGTCCGCTCTGGTGTTTCCAGCACCAGCCTTCTGGATACATCCGGCCTCGATCTCAGGGTAGTGAAGAGCCAGTGGTAAAAACGCCCATCCATTAACGAGTGAGGGGCCAGGTTAAGGCAGTAGACCTGGTGCTCATCGGTGTGCTCCATATGATCCGCCAGTGCCAGGAAAACCGCCCGGTCAAATTCAGCATGCAGACCAAAGCGTTCTACCATGGGCAAGAACGCTTCTGCGGAGACCTGCTCTCCCTCCAGCTTCAGACGGGCAAATACTTCTTTGAACAGCTGCCTTCCCTGACGATCAAAAACGGGCTGACAATGCAATTCAATTTGCCGCCGGGTAAACACGTCTTCCAGGGTTCTTCTCCACTGTTCATCGCTCCAGCGCATATAGGCGTGACTCTCCTCACCACTGACGTCCGCCACTTCCCAGCAATTATTGACCTGAACTTCCAGGGAAAGCATCAGCTGTTCAACCTGGTCAAACAACGCTTCAGTACTGCACCTCCCACGATGAGTGACAGAAGCCATATGGAGATGGTTGTCACCCGAAGTGGAATTAAAACAGTGCATGGAGGCCAGCTCACGGAACATCAGCTCAGTCACTTGACGATTTTCATCCAGGGTACAGGCCGGGAAAAAAACCATGAAGATGGAGCCTTCAATCCGGCCCTGAAAAGCCTGCTCCCAGGGAGACAGGGTTTTGTCCACCTGTCGGCTGGCTTCCAGCAGTAGCTCATCCACATACTTATGCCCCTTGGTGCGATTCAATTCATCCAGCCCCCGGATCTGAATCATCAACAGACTGCCCCCGGCCTCCCCCCGCTCCTCATCCAGGGCACTGCTGATACGATCCCTGAAGGCCCGTCGGTTGAGAGTACCGGTCAAGGGGTCCGTGAGCGCCTTCCGTCGCAACTCTTCAGTCAATACCACTTTCTCCGTAAACAACTGCTCCAGTTTACCGGCCATCCGGTTCATGGCCTCCACCACCCGGCGAAGATCCCGGGTTCTGGGGAGAACCGGCTGAATCTCGAACCGTCTATGGCAAATGGCATTGGCCTGTTTTTCCATCCGCCCCAAAGGTCGGAGCACAATGCCAAGGAAAATATTCAGCCCCATAATCGCCAACAGCAAGCCAGAACCGAACAGAATCACATCGCCCCGGGTTTTTGACCACAAACTCCGATAGGCATAACCTGGGTGGCTCACCACTTCCAGAGTTCCCATGGGCATCCAGCCACCATTGATTTCACTGCTCACCGCCGGGGACTGGAGATCGATCAGCCGAATAAACCAGTTGGGGATTTCTTCCATCACCACCGTGTGTTCACTTTCCACCAGCACTTTTCCACTCATATCCGAAAAGCGAATCCGTTCGTAATACCCCCGGTCAAAAACCGCATCGATCATGGAGTCGATCGCCGCCACATTGATCCCGGCATCCCCCTGTCCGGCAGAGGCAATGGCCACCCCCAGCGAAGTAGCGGTATCCTGAGCATGAGAGTTTAACTCCAGCTGCATGTAGTGGCGGGCATCCGACACGGTCAACATCAGGCTGCCTGTAAACAACAACACCAGCAGTAAAGTCAGATAAATGGCCAGTTCACGAAGTAGCGTCATGGCGGCGTCCTTGTTTCTGGTTTTGTTTTGGATTCTTTTACCGGCCGCTGGATGGAACGGCCTGGAGAACGCTTGTTCTCTTTGCTTCGCCCAATAGCCTTCAACCGACCCTGGTCACTGGACTGCTGAAGCCGTTGGCGTAACTCTGTCCAGGTTTTGATCCGGGTAGACTCTCCCAGCCGGACCCCTTCCCCTCGCTGACGGGACAACCAGAGGCCATCACCATTGAAGTTGTAGACCGGTGCCAGATCCTTCCTCTGGCTGGCAGGGCGTATCTCCTTCACCAGGTTATCCAGTATCAGAGGCTCTTTTCCCGGCTGTGAATAATAACTGAGTACCATATGCGCCTGATTCAACTCCAGCGCCTTGACATAAGTGATCCGTAATTTCCGGTCAGACACCCCCAGCTCCCTGAGAGTAAAGTACTTGGCAATGGAAAAATCCTCGCAGTCCCCCCCGCCACTGGCCAGGAACTCCACCGGCGTCGCCCAGAAATCCTTCTGTCCCCAGTGATCAATGTCATCCACAAACCGCATCCGATTGAAAAAATCGTTCACCTCAAGCAGCTTCTGGGCCTCCGGCAACTTCTGGCTGTATTCAACCAGATTCTGCCAATGCTCCAGGCGCTGAACAGCTGCCATGCCATAAATCCTTCTGACATTGTCCAGCAGAGCCTGGCCGATGATCAGGTCACCCGCCAGAACCGGGGCAATCAGCCAGTGTAGCCATTGAATCCTGAATAAAGGGTTGAATAAATGAGCAAGCATAACTTCCCTGTCAGCCGGTTCTGCTTCTCTCTAGCATCGGCAACGGGTCGTCATTACGTTAAGAAATGGTCAGCCAGGTAAGGAAAAACCGGCTAAAGGGCATAACAGGGTTGGCTGATGGCTCGATCTATGCTTATAATTCCCACCGCTTCAGGGCCTATAGCTCAGTTGGTTAGAGCAGTGGACTCATAATCCATTGGTCGCAGGTTCGAGTCCTGCTGGGCCCACCATTATCCCCCGCAAAACACAGGCTATTCAGCCACTTCCCCTAATAAATCTGCACAGTGTCACAGCTCCAAAAAGGGCTGTCATGTCACAAAAGCATCCTGTCGCTACTGAAAGCCCTGCTTTAAACCTTTTTTTAACCGCTGATCGTGCCCGCAAAGCACACACGACCAGCCGGGTTTAAACAGCGTTCTTAAAAACTGAGGAGGCTCACTGATTCACCGGTGTAAACGTCCGGACCGTATGAGGTGGGCGTCGGTGGCGCAGCTCATTGGCCATATACTCCATATACGGTTTCACATGGCCGAAAATCGTTTTGTAAGAGCCGCAAAGGTGATTTTGCTTGTAGGTATCCCCGATTTCCACCACGCGATGCTTCGGGCAGCCGCCATGACAGAGGTTGAGATATTCGCACTTCCGGCACTCGTCGGTGAGGGTCGTTTCCTTGCTGTTACCAAAGGCCTGCTGCTTTTCCGACTTTGCCATGGTGATCACGGACTCGTCATTAATATTCCCCAGCTTCAAATCTTCATAAACAAAATGGTCGCAGGGGTAAAGATCGCCATTCTGTTCAAGCACCAGGGCATTGCCGCAGGTTTTCTGGAAAATGCAGATGGAGGGATCATAACCCAGAGTCTGGGCCAGAATGGTCTCAAACATCCGGACATACACTTCACCCACATCGTTTTTCACCCACTCATCAAAGACCGCCGTCATAAACCGGCCATAGCCCTGATCAGGAACGGAAAAACCGGTCATTTCCGGTTTGGGGTGCACCGGGAAGATCAACTGTTCATTTTCAATCCGGGCATCCGCCTCCATCACTTCCACAATTGGAATATATTGATGAAAGTCGGAACCAATGGATTTCAGGAAGCGGTACACCTCAAGGCCATGGTCACAGTTGTGATCATTAATGACGGTCAGGGTATTGAACTCAACCTTATACTTCTTCAGTCGTTCAATAGCGGCCATGATTTTTTTGAACGTAGGGGTTCGCCCTTTGGTCACACGGTAGCGGTCGTGGAGGTGCTGAGGGCCATCAATGGAGATCCCCACAAGAAACCGGTTATCCGCCAGGAACCGGGCCCACTGGTCGTTAATCAGCAAACCATTGGTCTGGATGCTGTTATTGACCTTTTTGCCATTTCCGTATTTCTTCTGGAGTTTCACCACTTTTTTAAAGAAATCCAGGCCACAGAGTGTAGGCTCTCCCCCCTGCCAGACAAAGCCCAGCTCCGGCTGCTGCTCCTGGGCTTTGACTTGCTGCCGGATGTACTGACGCAGGGTTTCCTCATTCATCCGCATCGGCGTATCCCTGCCGTAAATGTCCTCTTTTTCCAGGTAGAAGCAGTAATCACAGGACATGTTGCACTGGAAACTGCTGGGCTTTGCCATGATATGGAACACTGACTCTGTCAAAATAACCTCGAAAAACTGTTAGCGCCTGACTGCAGAACAAAGCCCGTTACTGCTCAAACGGAAGGTCTACATCGATAAAACAGGGAATTATATTATTTTACCTTATTTTTTACATTGAGAAGAATCAACGTTTGTGGTCGTCTGAAAGCCTTTGAAATCACCTGTAAACATTTTCTCATTATTGTTATTTATTTTTCTTTTATGGTCTTGTTCAATGCAGGCACTGCCTGTGCGTTCAGGAAGTGATTACCCTGAACAAGACCCAGAGAAGCAAAGCTAAAGAGTTTCCTCTTCAGAGATAATCGAGACACCACAGGGATACTAACGCTTGCAGTACTGCCAATAACTCAAACCAGAAAGAAGAACAAAGAACGCCGGATCACTCCAGCCAAATCCAACAAAAATACCCGTCACTGCAGCGTAACCGGTGATGACGACTCCGAGAAGGTTGGTAATCACCAGGGCTTTCAATAACTGACGAACGGTTTCCCGATGCTCTATTTTACGCAACAACAGACTGATTGCAGCCACGCCCCCCAGAAAGATACTGGTATGCTGGGAGAGAAAATAGGCATACCGATCATTGATTTCCACACCATACATTGGCCACATCACAGCAGGTAGAAAAAACAGTGCAAAAGCAAATACTGCGTAGATGCATCCATGCAGGGTTAAAAACTGTTTATTGTTCATAACAGCCTCCTTAATACAGAACAGGGCCATTATTGATACAAGTCAGAGGCTCATTAATATCGAAAATGATACCTCGTACTTCACCCACCCCCATTTGCTTTAAACGCTCAGAATGCATGGCCAGGTATGCTCTGGCGCATTCTTCATCCTTGAACAGGTAGATACCGCCACCCAGTTTTTCTTTTTTACTTTCCGTCCATATTTTCCAGATCAGCCCAGGCTCATGATTGATGGACTCGGCCAACTCTACCAGGGCATCAGACATCTCTTTACCCATTGGACCATTATAATCAAAATCCACTTGCAGTAGCTTCATGACCTACCTTCCCGTTTTCTGAGGACAGTGAATATCCAGCCCTCTTGGTTGATGGCGTTATTCTTTCCTATAAAAGCCAGGCATAACAGTTCATAATCCTGTGCATTCATGTTCAAAAAACTCACAGTTATGCGACTGAAAACCACCCTTGAGCAGTGGGTGACACTACTGGAAATAGAGAGTGCGGGCAGCATTCAAGCCGCCGCAGGCGCTCTCAATAAAAGCCATACCACGCTGATTTACACCATCAAAAAGCTGGAAGACCAACTCAACTTGAAGTTGGTGGAAGTAAAAGGAAGGCGGGTGGTATTAACCGAACAGGGAAAATCCCTGCTTCGCCGGGCCACAGCCATGCTGGATCAGGCCCGTAAGCTGGAGGAGATCAGCCATCAGTTTGCTGCGGGCATGGAGTCCGAAATCACTGTCGCCATGGATCACTTGTGCGACCCTGATCTTCTTTACCGTTCAATGGCCAGATACGCAAAGCAAAACAGTGCCACCTCTATTCAGGTAGTGGAAACCTCCCTATCCAAAACCACGGAGATGGTCACCAGCGAGCAGGCCGACATTGCAATTATCACTCTGCCAGTCACCAACTATCCCGCAGAAGCCTTTTCTATGGCCAGCATGGTGCCTGTTGTCTCTGTCAAACACCCACTGGCCGATCAAAACCAGGTCTGCATGGCCGATGTTTCTAACTGCTGTCAGATTGTGGTGCGGGATTTAGGCGCTGTTTCACAAACAAAAGTGCCTCAGGATGCAGGGTGGCTGAAAGCACATCAACGCATTACGGTTGACAATTTTGATCATGCACTCCGGGCAATAGAGCAGGGAGTTGGCGTTGGCCGGCTGCCAGAACACCTTGTCGCCCAGCGGAATCAGGGCCAGCTGAAGGTACTTGAGGTCGAACAGGCAAACAAGTATCAGGTTCCGCTGCACCTTACTTTGCCAAAAGGGGCAAAAACCGGCCCAGCCGCTAAAGGTTTTTACGATTTTTTAATCACCCACCAACAATCAGGCAATGGGTAAGCGACTGAGTACGGGAATCGCTACTGCCAATCAGCCTGTTTTTCCTTGCTGGCTGGCATAAGACAAGTTGCCTTTTTTATTGAAGGGGTTCAGGCACCGAACCCGTCGCTCCTGTCTCAGTTGTCATCGGTGGAGTAACCGAAGAAGTCTCTTCCCCTGTCAACCTGAGCATATAAAGCCCATAGGCCGTATCGCTGACAGCAATATTGCCTGAGGGCAGAAATGGATAAACGCCCCAGGCACCGTCGAAATCCGGGGAGTCTGTTTTTGGAAAGGGAAACGTATCAAAAAAGCCCACTTCAGTGATATTCAGAGGGTCAGAAACATCAAGAACCGTTAAGCCCCTTCGATAGTTGGATATATAATAATGATTCCCCACAGTGAAACCATTATGGTCGGTTGCATAAGTATTGGATCTGAAAGTATGAACGAATTCAGGCTTCTTTAAATCGGATATATCAAGAACTCTTACCACCATTTTAGCGTCATAGTCTTCTTCATCGCTTTCATCGTGAACAAAGACATAGCGCATATCACTTGAGTACCATCCGGAGTGGGAGTATGAACACCGCTTATAGCCAATTTTACTGATTCTCCATGGCTTACGCTTATTGGTCATATCCCAGATAATAACACCACACTCCTTATTGTCATCGTCATTGGAATCGTGAAATTCAATCATCACTTCACAATAAGCATGACTTTCAGGATCCTTGCACGCCAACCTCCGATCATCGTCAATCACCATAGTAACGATATCATGAGAATACCCCCTCCTGGCCTGCCCCATTTTTTTCAATCTTTCCGGACGATCAAGGCTGTAAAAAACAGCCCGCCCCTGGGCTTTTTCATACCGCCTCTGAGAGGTAAAGCCGGAGCTTTTCATTCGACCAAGCTCCTCATTATTTGACACACCATAATTGGAACCTATGGCATACAGATAAGGGGTCATTCCAGGCAAAGGGATGCCTGTGGAAAAGTCGGTATTACTGATAAAAAGATTGTGAATTTCAAGCATGAACCGGGTGTTATAACCAACCTGCCTGATATTACCGGGATCCGATACGTCAATTATCTGAATCCCTTTTCCTTTGTTACCTTCCTGGGTATCAGTGGAAATATAGGCATAGATCTTGTAATTCCCTGTTGCCAGATCTTTGTACTGGTATACCTTTGCATCCCGCCAATATACCACTTTCGATTTAATGAACTTGACTTCAAAAGGGTTAACGGGATTACTCACATCCACAACAGCGATACCATTGTCAAAGGTGATGATGACATATTCCTTTTTATTGTTCATATTCACAAAGCCCCATATATCCATGGCTTCATCAGGACTCCCTGAAAAGGTTTTTAACGGCATATGGGATAAACGGTCAACATTGTGGCACCGGTTCGGCCCTGAAAGCCCTTTACTGCATGGTTCACTTCCTTTGGCCGAGCTCTTCAGAGCCTCCCGCTGAAACCTTCTCAATTCAGAGAGGTCCTCAGTACTCAGATTCACTTCAAAAAGAAGGTCATTTTGATCCGATACTTCTTTCAGTTTCCTTCCGGAAACCCTTTCAATCTCCCGCTGAGCTAAGGCATGTTTCAACGACCAGGGAACTCCGGTCATGTATTTTTTAACATTCTTGATATGATTACCTCCTCTCATATAGCGAACATTCAGTTGTCCCGAAATTATTTTATACAGTGTATCAAAGTCGTTAATAACATATTTACTGTCCATTATCGTCAAAGTGTCGCCTTTGAGTAGCCTGACATCTCCACCACTTTCAGATAGACAAGGTTCGTCCTCACTCAGGCAGTTGGCATTGTTAGACCCATTACTTGAAAAAAAAAGGTGTTTATTTCGATCTGGCATTTTCATGCCTGCACAGGCAGTATCAAGCACAAAAATAAGAGCAGAAACAATAAAAAACAGCGGTTTCATAACGTTTAACCTCTGATCAGTATTTTTTCCCACCACAATAAAGAGCTGATGACCATGAACGGATTACAGTCTAGTTTACTTTCAGAAAACATGACCCAGATAAACAGCTCAAAATAAAATCCAGCTTGTAAGCTTATCGACCTGAAGCCTTTGATGTTCTTTGTTGAGGTAATTGGTCACAACAGTGAGTTCAACTTGTGAACAAGTTCATACACTTCCTGATTTTTTTTGGGGCTTTTGTTCCTTATCCCATCGAAAATCAGGTCAGTGATCTGCCCTGAAGTCTGATCGATGTCCATAGACTGGGGTTCTGAGCTGCCAGCCTGAAGCCCCCACAGGTAATGTTCAAGTGTGCCAAACAGAGTGTTGCGGACGAGGGTGACGCAGGTATCCGGTTTCAAGTCACCGGCAACAATGCCTTCCCGGGTAATATTGACGACAATCTCTGTATAACGTCGATTCAGGCTCCTGACCTGCCGGGAAAGCTCGTTATCGATTCCACGGGACTCATTGAGAATCACGCCACACAACGCACTGTTGTGAGTCATGATATTCAGATGGTTCCAGACCACATAGTACAGCCGCTCACGTGTGCCGGAAACACCTTGGATACCTTCTTCGATCAGCGCTGTGATCTGCTGGTAAAACTGCTCCATGACCTTCAGCACCAGCATGCGCTTGGTAGGAAAGTAACTGAATACTGTGCCCTCAACGATACCCGCACGGTCAGCAATTTCAGCCACTGTGGCTTTTTCATAGCCCCGAGCCTCAAACACCTCCCGGGCAGCCTTAAGAATATCCCGAATCCTGGTTTCCCGGGATTGTCGTGTTGTTTTTTTTCGGGTTGCAGTCGCCATGGAAAAGCACTTCTTAGCCTCTGTAAGTCTTATGCAGAATTTAAACGCTTTTGGTTGATAAATACAGTGAGTCCGTATTCAGGCTTTCTAATGAGAACAACAAACACCAACAATAAACAGCAACAATAAGTTACAAAAGTAATCATTGATCCAGATCAACAATGATCACGATTAGAAGCGTTAACCGAAGAACAAAATCGTTTTCTTTTGATCTGGGTCAGGCCAACAAAAGGCATGCTGTATAAAAATTGCGCGCCGTGACTCTCCCTCGTTTTATCAAACTCATTAGACGTTGGACTGATAGGAGTCCTCTGCGGGTTAGAGGGCTGAGCGGATTTAAGGCCTGAACCAACAAAAATCAGGCCAACAGAAAACTCTGAATGAAAGGTTTCCATTGATGCGTAGCGCATTTACCGTATTACAAAAAATCGGGCGGTCATTGATGCTGCCCGTGGCAATTTTGCCAGTGGCAGGTATCCTGCTGGGGGTAGGCAGTGCAAACTTTGGTTTTCTGCCGGATCTGCTCAATCATATTATGGCTCAGGCCGGTGGTGCGGTATTTGGCAACCTGCCACTGCTGTTTGCCATCGGTGTTGTTCTTGGCCTGACCGATAACGACGGAGTGTCCACTCTGGCGGCCGTTGTTGGCTATGTCGTCCTGCTGGGCACCATGGGGGTTATGGCCGATACTCTGGGCGTTGAAACCAAGTCCATTATGGGAATCAATTCCATTGATACCGGCGTGTTTGGCGGTATCCTGGCCGGTATTCTGGCTTCCATGATGTTTAACCGGTTCTACAAGATCAAGCTGCCTGAATACCTGGGCTTCTTTGCAGGCAAACGTTTTGTTCCCATTGTTACAGCCTTTGGTGCAATTTTCCTGGGCGTTATCCTCAGCTTTATCTGGCCTCCCATCGGCAATGCCATCGAAAGTTTTGGTAACTATGCCTCTGAAGGCAACCCGGTCACCATGGGCTTCGTGTATGGCTTTATTGAACGACTGCTGATTCCTTTTGGCCTGCACCACATCTGGAATGTGCCTTTCCAGATGCAGATGGGTGAATTTGTGACCGCAACCGGTACCGTCGTCAACGGGGACATTCCCCGTTTCTTTGCCGGCGACCCGACCGCCGGATTCCTGGCCGGTGGCTTCCTGTTCAAAATGTTTGGTCTGCCTGCCGCTGCGATCGCCATGTGGCACTGTGCTGAAACCAAAAACCAGAAGCGTGTGGGCGGCATCATGATTTCTGCAGCCCTGACCTCCATGCTGACCGGTATCACCGAGCCCATCGAATTCTCCTTCCTGTTTGTGGCGCCTGTGCTGTACGGTATTCATGCGGTTCTGGCGGGTATTGCATTCACCATCACCAACTTCTTCGGCATCAAGATGGGAGCCTCTTTCTCCCACGGCCTGATCGACTACAGTCTGTTCTTTGGCATCGGCACCAAGCCCGCCATGATTCTGGTCTGGGGCGCCGCTTATGCAGTGATTTATTACACTGTTTTCCGTTTCGCCATCAAGATGTTCAACCTGAAAACCCCGGGTCGTGAAGACGAAGCCGAGATGGCTGTATCGGTTGAAGTGGGGAGTGAACTGGCCAGAAAACTGTTTATCGCTTTCGGTGGCCAGAGCAACATCAAGAGTGTTGATGCCTGTATCACACGACTGCGAGTGACTGTTCATAAGCCTGAAAATGTTGATGTAGAAGCCATCAAGGCTCTGGGTGCTACCGCGGTTCTGGTGGTAGGTCAGAACATGCAGGCCATCTTTGGCCCTAAATCGGACAACATCAAGACTGAGATGAATGAACTGATCAAGAGCGGTCAGGCACCTGAAGCGGATCTTGCCGTTGCCTGATAAAGCAGAGTCATTCTTTCACTGTCAGTAAGCCCATGCCGCTTTTGTCATTGTTGATAAAAGCGGCATTTTATTATGTTACTCAGATGATTCGGATTCCGGGATTAACTCTTCGATCATACCATCAATGGCAAAATTACGAATCAAGCGATCCTCTGAGACGGGCTTTCTGCAAGCCGGACAAGTTGGGGTATTTCCCAAGTGTTGGATAATGCACTCCCTGCAAAAACTGTGGCCACACTGAGAAATGACGGGTTCCTTGAAGATGTCCATACAAATGGGACATTCGATACTCTTTAACTCCGGTGGCAATTGACTGCCGCTGCTAGCTTTTGCTTCGCCCTCAAATGCCTCCAGGCAAGCGCCTCTTACAATGGCCTGCTCAATCCACTCTTTCAGTACTACCCGGTCATCAACGCTTCTGTCTTTTATGTATCTTACATAAAGAAAATGGCGCACTTTCTCCAGGTCTAGGCCATTGAGCACTTTTACAATCAGAGCATGATCGTCAGGAGCACCGCGGCCCAGCTCTATAATGAGCTGTGTCGATGCTACTGTGGTGAGGCCAGAAAATAGGATCGAGGTGTTCCTGGGACTCAGTTCAGTATTGATGACAAGGTAAGCCAGCGCTCTGGCCATATGGGAGGGATCCAGGTGGTTTGCCCCTTGAGTCGCCAGTGAAAACTGTTCCGCCAACCAAGGCAGAGCATCCTCATCGAAGTAGGCCTGCAATAAAGGCAGCGTAGTAAAAGATGTCCTTTGGTCTTCATACCTGGACGCTAGCTCAGTAGCTAAGCTGCCCAATACGTTTCTATCTTGTTTTTTGGAGGCAAGGGACATAGCAATAATGAGAGCTTCTGATGAAATTACCAGGCCATCCACCGGGTGGTCGATTTCCAGTGCCTGATTGATAGACTGAGCATCAAGGCTATGTTCTGCAAACATTTGCTGCCAACCCGGCAATTCATTGTTTTGCATGGCGCTGTTCAAATTAAATGTTGCTAACATGGTCTATACTCCCTGAGCATGAGAATTGTCGTGTAAAGTGGAGTTCCAGCCATGAAACCTCAGCAATTCCAAGACATCCTGAAGTCCATACCCATGATGTCCCCAGAGCAGATCGGTGTCCTCCATAAAACTCTGCCGCCCTCACCCATTGCCGGTGATGCACAAGGTATTTCCGG
>NZ_JBLYZI010000115.1:0-15609 GCF_057680865.1 Endozoicomonas sp. Z74 | reverse complement strand
TGATTAGTATGAATCATAAGGGTTACCTTTTTACGATTTAGATTTCAGTGATTTCACCCTCTATCTAAATCGGTAACCCTTCCCTTTTTTGAAGAGGGAATTGTCAGATCAGATCTGAACTAATGCAACTGACGTTTATTCTGCTGGTAATCATGACGGTGTCGATTTTTACCCAGATCCTGTCGAGAACCTTTAATTATTCCATTTCCTGGACCGAAGAACTTTCCCGGTACTGTTTTATCTGGCTGGTTTATGTGGGAATCAGCTTTGCGGTGAAAAGAAGCCGACACATTCGCATCACCGTTATTGAACTCTGTCTTGGCGAGAGGCAGAAAAAAGCACTGACGGTGCTGGCTGACTTTATTTTCTTTGCCTTTGCGGTGTTTGTGGTTTTTTATGGCGCCAATGTGACCTGGAAACTGCTGGAGTTGCAACAGGTGTCCCCGGCACTGGGTATTCCCATGTGGCTGGTTTACCTTGCGGGCCCTCTGGGATTTTCTCTGGCCTGTATCCGGCTTATTCAGCGGCTGAAGCACTCCCTGGATGAGCTCTTCTTTGAGAGCCCCTGATTGTTGCTTTAAATCGGTTACTGGTTACATTAAAGGTGTATTGTCGTGTCCATATTCATTCTGTTTGCAACCTTTGCACTGTTAATGGTGCTCACCGTTCCCATTGGTATCTCCCTTGGGATTTCGACTCTGCTGACCATTATTTACTCCGGCTCCCTGGACGTTCAGTTTTTGATAACGACCCTGATCACATCGGTGGATTCCTTCCCCATAATGGCCGTGCCTTTCTTTATCCTGGCCGGTGAGATCATGGGCAGTGGTGGTATATCCCGGCGGCTGGTGAGTTTTGCCAACTCCCTGGTGAAAAATGTCACCGGTGGCTTTGCCATTGCTTCCATTCTCACCTGCATGTTTTTTGCCGCCATATCCGGTTCTGGTCCCGCCACTGTGGCTGCGGTGGGGGGCATCATGATTCCAGCCATGATCTCCTATGGCTACGACAAAGGCTTTGCCACTGCCGTTGTCACGGCTGCAGGAGCCATTGGTGTAATGATTCCCCCGAGCATTCCCATGGTGATGTATGGGGTTTCAGCCACTGTATCCATTGGCGATCTGTTTATTTCCGGTGTGATTCCGGGAATCATCGTAACCCTGTTCCTGATGCTCTGGTCTTACTACTACTCCCATAAAATGGGTTACCGGGGCAGTGAGGAACCGTTTTCCTTCCGGCAGGTGCTCTGTGAGCTGAAAAATGCCCAGCTGGCGTTGTTGATTCCCGTGATTATTCTGGGCGGCATCTATGGTGGTATTTTCACCCCAACCGAGGCCAGTGTTGTGGCCGTGGTTTACAGCCTGTTTGTCAGCCTGTTTGTGTACCGGGAAATCAAATGGACTGAAGTTCCGGAGATATTCTCCCGTGCGGCCCTCACCTCTGCCATTGTTCTGGTCATCGTCGGCACGGCTACCGCGTTTGGCAAGTACCTGGCGCTGGAACAGATTCCTGAGCAGATCGCCAGTGCCATGCTGAGCTTTTCCGACATCAAGCTGGTCTTTATTGTATTGGTGGTGCTTCTGCTGCTGGTGGTGGGCTGCTTTATGGAGACCGTTGCGGCCATCATTATCCTGACCCCGATTCTGGTGCCGGTAGCCGTTCAATACGGATTTGATCCCGTGCACTTTGGCGTGGTGATGGTAGTGGCTCTGGCCATCGGCTTTATTACGCCACCCCTGGGCCTGAATCTGTTTGTGGGGTCAGGCGTGTCCGGCATCTCCATTGAAAAATTATCCAGGGCCATTGTTCCTTTCTTTATCGCCATGATTCTGGCCCTGATGGTGATTGTTTTCGTCCCACAGCTGTCGTTAATGCTGCTGGGATAATTGTTTAACGAACAGCCAGTCGTCAGAGGGTTTTCTGCTGGCGGTTTGGGCTGTGCGCTTTGTCAGAACCGCCCGAGGCGGCTTATTAAGGTTACTGAATGAAAATTACCAATGTCATAACGCACCCCATTTCAGTGCCCCTGGAGAAGCCCTTTTATTTCTCCCAGGGGTGGGTGCACCAGCGCAGTTCGCTGATTATTGAAGTGACCACCGATGAGGGCGTCACCGGCTGGGGAGAGTCGCTCTGCCATGGACTGCAGGCTCCGCAGCTGGCGGCTGCATTTGTGGAGTATACCCTGAAGCCCCTGTTGATTGGACGCGACCCGTTTGATGTGGAGGTGCTCTGGGAAGAGATGTACAACACCACCCGCCCCTTTGGTCAGGCCGGTGCGGCAGTCAATGCCATCAGTGGTGTGGATATTGCGCTCTGGGATGTGATGGGGCGCGCTCTGGATAAACCGATCCACTCGCTGCTGGGAGGTGCTTTCCGGAAAGAGGTTCGGCCCTACGCCACCGGGTTTTACCGCCTGGAAGGAGAGCGCTACCCTGAAGCCTCCATTCATGAGGCCCGTGGTTATATCAACAATGGCTTTGAGGCCTTCAAACTCAAGGTGGGTTTCGGTATTGAGGAAGACATTGCCTTTATCCATGCCATCCGTGAAGCGGCGGGGCCTGATGTGAAGATCATGGCGGATGCCAATGGCGCCTACAATGCCGCAACGGCCAGGCGGCTGTTGCTGGAAACCCGGTCCGCCAACCTGTATTTCTTTGAAGAGCTGCTGGCGCCAGAGGACCTTGAGGGCTACCGGCAACTTAAAAACCTCACTGGCACCTATATTGCCGCCGGTGAGCAAATTTTTGGCAAGATGGGTTATCGCCCCTGGATTGAGTCCCGGGCGCTGGATATTCTCCAGCCGGATCTGTGCTCCAGTGGTGGCTTTACCGAGTGCAAGAAAATTGCCGCCATGAGCCAGGCGGCCAATACCATGATGGTACCTCATGTCTGGGGATCCGGTGTGGGTATTGCCGCTTCCCTGCAATTCCTGGCCACATTGCCGCCTGCACCACTCTCCCTGAACCCGGTGGAGCCTTTCCTGGAGTACGATCAGTCCTCCCATCCCTTCAGAAAAGACCTGGTGTTTGACAGTATCCGGATGGAAGAAGGCAAAATCCGGATCTCCACCCGCCCGGGCATTGGGGTGGATGTGAATCGGGATGTGCTGGATGAGTATCGGGTAACCCGGTAAACGGGTTGCTTGATGTGATCAGTGTCTAAATGGCAGACCCGAGTGAATCGGGTCTGCCATTTTTCTTTTAAAAGCTTTCTTCTTTACGCTTCGTCAGCACCTCATAGCCATCCGATGTGACGGCAATGGTATGTTCCCATTGGGCAGACGGACGACGGTCACGGGTTACCGCTGTCCAGCCATCGCCAAGCAGCTTGGTGCCTTTCTTGCCGGCGTTGATCATGGGCTCAATGGTAAACGTCATCCCTTCCTGGAGGACGCAGTCGTTGTGTTCGCCATAGCCCTCGTAGTGAAGCACCTGTGGATCCTCATGGAACACATTGCCAATGCCATGGCCGCAGTACTCTTCCACAACGGTAAAGTGATTGGCATGGGCATGGTGGGCGATAACCCGGCCGATATCACTTAACCGGTTGCCGGGTTTCACCTGCTCAATCCCTTTGTAGAGGCATTCCTGGGTGACCTTGACCAGCCGCTCATTAAAGGGCTGTACCTTGCCCACCAGAAACATCTTGCTGGTGTCTCCGTGATAGCCATCCTTGATCACGGTAATGTCGATATTGAGCACATCACCGCTTTTCAACAGCTTTTTGTCACTGGGGATACCGTGACACACCACCTGATTGATGGACATACAGGTGGCCTTGGGAAAGCCGGGGCGACCCGGTGCCGCGCCATAGTTCAGGGGGGCAGGGATGGCCTGCTGCTCATTGACGATGTATTCGTGACAGATACGATCCAGCTCACCGGTGGACACACCAGGCTTGATAAAAGGCTCAATCATCTCAAGCACTTCGGCGGCCAGTCGCCCGGCTATGCGCATCTTCTCGATTTCGTCAGGGGTCTTGATGGTTACATTCATTTTCTGTGTTGGGTCTGTGCTGGTTGCCTTAACGATGCAATGATCTGTATCAATGATCTATATCAAAGATTGTTCGGGTTCGTCTGGAATAGGGGGTATGTTATCAGAAGTGAGGTCTCAAGTATCGGGGGAATAACGGATGTTGGCACAGGATTTTCGGAAAAAACGTTCATAGTGGTCGAAAACCGGCCGAAAGAGCAGTGCTTTCAGGCAATGCGTCTCTGTTGCTGCAACGGAGTTGGCCTGTCAGCCAGGGACAGGGGGCCATAGTCGGATCGGATAATGCGAGGTAAGTTGATCGATGGTACTATGTCAAGGCTGTGTAAAGTAATGGGCACGAGTCGTTCAATGCCTGTTGTCTGAGGATTCCTGAGCTGGCCGGGAGGGGCGGTAGCGTGTCTGGACCGGAGTTAAACTTCTTTTGTTGTCTGCTGGTGATATCAGGAAGATCGGGTGTATATCGAACACTGGTTGTATGAGGTTAGGCCTTAGTGATTGGAGAAAGGAGTATTAAGAATGGGGCTCATAGAAGCAATCTTGATTGGAATCCAGTTCAAACGGCTCGAGAAACCCATTATATTTTTTTCCATGTTAGTTTGTTTCGTCGCTTTTAGTGTTCTCGGAATTGTAATCGTCCTAGCAGGTATTGAGGGTATTTTAAAAGGTAAACCCTTTCTGGCTTCAGCTGGGATAGTTTTATCTTCAACTGTATTTTTTGGGCTGTCAGCGGTCAGTGGTTGCTTTATCAAAAAGTGCATACGGTAATGCTGGATGTACACAATGAATAACGTTGAGTGGTAGTTTAAGTCCGAATCAAAAAACAGACTGTCAAAAACAGTGGTATTAAGAAATAGCAAAAAGGAGAACAATAATGAAAACCGCGCTATCCATTCTGAGGCCTTTGTTGATTGGAGCCTTGCTATTGTTCCATGGGGGAACGTCGGCAGAAGTGCTGGGTACGGCCATTGCTGCCGGGGGAAAAGTGACGGCCAGTGTAATCACCGGTGAGACCGTGGATTCGCTGGTGGAGTCCGCCAGAAGGGAAGCAACCCGGCTGCTGGCGGAAGCGGAAAACACCGGCAATGTATTGTTGGCCAGGGCTGCTGATGAACTGAACCTGGCGGCGGATAATGTGGTCCGCCAGTTGGGGGAGCAGCTGGAGGTGGCCTTTGAGGAAATTGATGAAGACAAGCGGGATATGCTGATTGGTCTGGCCTCGGCCACTGAAGCGGCGACCAGCCTGGGGGAAAGGGCTTATACCTTTAAAGATACCCTGGCCCTGGATATGAGATCCATTCTGGGAGGCATTCCTTTTGTGAAGGAAAATCTGGTGCTGCAGCGGATTTCCGGGCTTTCCATTATTGCGGGCAAGCCGCACTATACCCTCAAACTTCTGGGGTCGTATGTGGGGTTGCCAGGCGAAGACCATCGAACCTCTCTGTCTGTTTCCATTGATGGCAAACCCATCGAAGGGGTTGAAGTGGATCCCAGGGAAATTCACCTGGTCAATATTATTATTCCTGCCGCCAGCCTGGATCCTTTTCTCTCCAGTGAGTCCCCGGTGAGAATCCCTTTGACGATTCATATTGACCAGACCTTTGATCAGCGTTTTCTGGGCTTTTTATGGAATTATGAACAGGAGAAAAGCTACAAGGCCAATGTCGCCTTAACGCTGTACCCCACCTTTGCGGGCAAGATCAATGTGATTTCAAGGAATAAAGTTCTGGGCTGGAAGCCTGCACCGCCTAAAGAGAGGGAGATGACCCACTCTGACCACTGCTCGAAAAAATGCAAGAACCACCATGGCACCAGCCATAGCGTTAGCATTTCCGCCAATGGCACCTCTTCCAGCCCGAAAATCGGCGACACCCGAATTGTTGGGGCTTCCTGCCGACATGTGGCAGGAACATCCGGTTTCAGTGTGGACGAGGGAACCCGGGTCTCCCAGGATGGTTCCAGCGCCACCTGCCAGATCCGGTTTCGAACACAACCGCAAACGTTCCGCCTGACGGCCCGGATGGAAGAGTATGGCGTCCTTGAGGAAAAAGATGAATCTTACGACGCCCGGCTGTATTTCGATCAGCTGACCGAAGTCCGGATTCCCAAAACATCCGGTGCTGTGTTTATCAAAGGAGAGCTGATTACCGGGGATAAGGTGGATCTTCTTGCCTCCCAGATTGTGGCGGACTCTCCGGTGAAAGTGGTGCGCAGGTTGAACAACGCCAGTGATAAATCCATTTTCCTCAGTGCTGTCAGGCCGCCGGAGCTATAACGGATTGCCCCTCTTCTTAACCGGGAGAGGGGAGTGTGTTTTTGAGAGGCTTAAAAAAAAGGAATTAATTGAGTAATGTCATTCCCAAGTTTCTGGCTTTTTTGTCAAAGGTGACCGTTTGGTCGCAACCGTTTTTCATATTGATCAAATAGATCACTGCATCACTGAAGTCTCCATTACCTGTTTTGTAGAGCTGAATGGCCTGAAAAGCAATGGTGCTCTGTTCCACCAGTAATTGGCGGGTGGTGGTTAGCTGCCTGAGAATGCCAATGAGTTCAGTCTTGGTCTGTCTATAGCAGGTGCTCAGAACCCAGACTGTTTCGATCAGGGTTATCAGGGAAATAAAGCCAGGAAATTCAGGACTGAGCCGACTTTCTATTAGTTCAGTGGCCAGGGTGGATTGTTTGGGGTCATCCTGCACGAGATAGCGAACAAGGACATTGGTATCCAGGCCAATCATGGTTCGCTGCCCCTGCGCTGGATAGCCTGATTCATTTCCTCTATAGAAACTGTTTTATCTGCTTTTACTATGCCTTTCAGTGACTTAATGTCGTTGCTGGCGGCCAGCATTTCATAGCGGCCAGGGGCGACCTCGATAAACTGAATCCGGTCTCCTGCGCTGACATTAAGGGCATTTCGGATAGCAGCCGGGATGGTTATCTGCCCCTTGCTGGTCAGTGTCGCTGCTGCTGTATTCATACCCTTACCTTTTGGTAAATGCCTTACATTTTTTGATTTTAGGGCAGCATCCAATGCTCTGCCACTGTATTTCATCAGCGCTTTTTGCTTCTTTCCTTAAAGTGTTGATCAGCCCTGCAATTCCATTGATTGTCAGGGCTGAAAGGGAGTGGGCTTATGTGGCAGGATCAGACCGCAACGGTCAATACCCGATAACAGCGAAGGCAGCGACTGGCTTCTTCCCTGGCCTGGGCAGGTGTGTAGCCGCTCTCAATCTCATCAAACGACGTCATCCGCTGCTGGATGGGCAAGATGTCACAGGTTGGCCGACCGGCTTTTCCTCCCTGGTAGAGTGCTTCATCCTGGTCAAACACCTTGAGCTGGCTGAACAGTCGGTCAAAACCTTCCTCCAGGGCGTTCCCCAGAGGCTGGCCGTTGATAAACCGGTCAATGTTTTCCGCCCCTCTCAGGCCGCAGGCCGCTGCGGTCACTAGAGCATCCGGGCCATCATTCTCGCAGTCCCCGCCACAGAATACCCCTTTACGGCTGGTTTCCTGAGTCAGAGGGTTGACGACAATGGTGTTCCAGCTTGTGGTTTCAATATCCTCCACACCGTTCAGCAGCTCCAGGTTCACCTTCTGGCCGATGGCTGAAACAAGGGTGTCACACTCCAGTACGAACTCTGAACCTTTAATGGGAACCGGTCGACGGCGTCCGCTGTCATCGGGTTCTCCCAGTTCCATTTTCAGGCACTGGAGCCCCACCACCCGATCATTTTCGGCCATGATTTTCTGGGGTGCGATCAGGAAGTGGAATTGCACATTTTCTTCTTCCGCTCCGGTGATCTCATGGGGGTCCGCAGGCATTTCCTGGCGTGTCCTCCGATAGAGCAGGTTGACCGAATCCTTATGGTGCCGGACGGCGGTTCGCACACAGTCCATGGCCACATTGCCCCCGCCAATCACAGCCACTTTTCGCCCCTCAGGGTAAGGGTCTTTGCCGTTGTTGATATCCGCCAGATAGCGGACACCGGGAATATAGCCCTGATACCCTTCGTTTTCGCCTTCCACACGCATGGCGCTGCTGTTATGGGCGCCAATGGCGATAAAGAGCGCGTCGAAGTCTTTTTCCAGATCGGTGATCAGGACATCTTTACCCACAGAAGTGTTGTACTGGATCTGGACACCCAGCTTGCGTACGGCATCCACCTCATCGTGAAGGGTGGAGCGGGGGACACGGTAGTCCGGGATACCCGTCGCTACCATGCCGCCGGGTTCCGGCAGCTGTTCAAAAACAGTGACCTGATGCCCCCGGCGAGCCAGGTGGCAGGCACAGGCCAGTCCGGCAGGACCCGCACCGATAATGGCTACGGAACCGGTCACTTCAGAGGGCTGCTCTGGAAAAATCAGCGCCTCGTTCTTTTTGCTGGCGGAATCCGCCACAAACCGCTTCAGGCCGCGAATATCGACACTCTGGTCACGAATCTGGCGGCGGCACTGGTTTTCACAGGGGTGAAAACAGGCTCGTCCGAGCACGCCAGGCAGGGGCAGTCGGCTGCAGATCAGGTCCAGAGATTTTTTGAACTGACCGTTTCTCACATAATCCACATACTGGGGAATATCCAGCTTCAGTGGGCAGGCTTCGATGCAGGGAGCGGTCACTTTGGAATGGTATTGACCGGGAGTAATGGGGGTACCCTGGTCAATGGCGGCCCGGAACTCAGGTTCGAAATGTTCCAGTGCCTGGGCAACGGGCAGTGGCCCCAGCTGACCGATGCCGCAGCGGCCGGTATCCAGAACGGTTCGAGAGATGTTTTTAAGATGATCAAGGTCGGCGGATTCTCCCTGGCCATCACAGATTTTCTCCAGCAGGGTGCTCATCATATTCATGCCTGTGGGGCAGGTGGAGCACTGGCCACAGGACTGCTGTTTGACGGTTTGAATGTACTGGTGACACAGATCCACAACATTGACGTCCGGTGACCATATGACCAGGCCATCCCAACCGATCAACGCTTTCAGCGGCTGTGTTTCACTGAAGCTCCGGGCATTGAAGGGCAAGGGCTGATCAGAAGAGGTAAGGCCCGGGAGAGAGCCGGACACCTGGCCCCCCCAGGAACTGAAATAGACGGATTCCATAGTGTTTACCTGAATAGTGTCAGAGTCGCCGCTGTGAAAGACAGGGCTGTCCTGTCCATTACGATTGCGGCGACCTGAAGGCTGTTATTGACTGCTTACTGACGTTTATCCACCCGGACCGAGCACACCTTGTACTCCGCCGTCATGGTGACCGGGTCAAAAGCCGGGTTGGTCAACCAGTTGGCGTTGGTCTTATGGAAGTGGAACGTCATCCACAGCATGCCTTCCGGCACTTCATCGGTGATCCGTGCGGCAATGTCCACCTGTCCCCTCCGTGAGGAAACGGTCACCACCTCACCCGGTTCGATACACAACCTTTGGGCATCGGCGGTGGAGATGTCCACGAACTCTTCTCCCATTACCTCGTTGAGTCCCTCGCTGTTACCAGTCTGGGTGCGGGTATGGTAATGGGTCAGCCGACGACCTGTACTCAGGGTAAGCGGATACTCCGGGTCGGGGACTTCCGCCGCCGGGCGATAGTCCACTGGCGTCAGATACCCCTTGCCCCGGCTAAAGTGACCATCTCTGTGCAGAACCGGCGTTCCCGGATGGGACTCGTCAGGGCAGGGCCACTGCAGACCATGCTCTTCAATCCGGTGGTATTTGATGCCCTTGAGCGCCGGATTCAGTTCGGAGATTTCATGGTCCCAGATCTCACGGGCGCTGCTGGATTCCCAGTGATGACCCAGACGATGGGCAATCTCCCGGAAAATCCACCAGTCGGGTTTTGCCTCTCCCGGAGGCGGGCTGACCGCGCGCACCCGGCTGACCCGACGCTCACTGCTGGTAAAGGTACCCTCTTTCTCAGACCAGGCAGCAGCAGGTAGCACCACGTCCGCAAACCGTGTGGTGGCGGTGGGGAAGATATCCTGGCAGACCAGGAACTCAACGGCAGACAGTTCTTCCTCTACCTTGTTGATGTCCGGCTCGGTCTCTGCGACGTTTTCCCCGAAGATATACATCCCCCGGATCTTCCCGTCTTTCATGCCCTCAAACATCTGGGGCATCTTCATGCCAATCTCGCCAGGCAGTTCAGCCACTTTCCAGAACTCAGCAAACCGCTGTCGTACTTCCGGGTCGGTGACCTTCTGATAGCCGGGCAGGTAATTGGGCAGAGCGGCCATATCACAGGCACCCTGAACGTTGTTCTGGCCGCGCAGAGGGTTAACGCCACCGCTTTCCTGACCCATATTACCCAGCAGCATTTGCAGGTTGGCCACGGACAGCACATTGTCAAAGCCACTGGTATGCTCCGTCAGCCCCAGGGTGTAGCAGAGCATGGCCGGTTTGATTTGTGCCATCAGCCGGGCGGCCTGGACGATGGCTTCCGGTTCAATGCCACAGATGTCGGCAGCGTATTCCGGTGTATACTGGGTCACTTTGTCCTGCAGGGCGTCAAAGTTCTCGCAGTGCTCTTCAATAAACTGCCTGTCGTATAAGTCCTCCTGAATCAGCACATGGGCAATGGCGTTCAGTAAAGCCACATCGGTGCCCGGCTTGAGTTGAATGTGGAGATCAGCAAACTGTTCCAGTTTCTGTTTCCGTGGATCGATAAGAATCATGCGTGCACCGTCTTCCACCGCGTTTTTCAAGAACGTGGCAGCCACCGGATGCGCCTCCAACATGTTGGAGCCGATGATGATAAACAATCTGGCCTTTTGAAACTCCGCGAAGGAGTTGGTCATGGCGCCAGAACCAAATGCGGTTGCCAGACCGGCAACTGTGGGGGCGTGTCACGTTCGTGCACAATGGTCGATGTTGTTGGTTCCGAATACGGTCCTGAACAGTTTCTGCATCTGGTAGGAGTCTTCCGAAACACTCCGGGCGCAGCTGACACCCGCCACAGAGTCGGGGCCGGATTCGTCCACAAACTGCTGGAATTTACTGGCCACCAGATCCAGGGCTTCATCCCAGCTGGCCGGTTCCAGCTCACCATTGCGACGAATCAGAGGCTGGGTCAGCCGGTCTTCAGAATAGATAAAGTCGTAGGCATAACGACCTTTGATGCAGGTACGCCCCTGGTTGGGCAGGCCGTCTTCGGCACCCGTGACCCGGACGATTTTCTGGTCTTTCACGTGGAGATTCAGCTGGCACCCAACACCGCAGTAGGGGCAGGTGGTTTTGACAATCTCCTGTTCCCAGGGTTTCCCGGCCAACCGGGATTTCTTTTCAATCAGTGCGCCGGTGGGGCAGGATTGAACACATTCGCCACAGAAGGTGCAGTCGCTGTCTTTCAGTGGTATGTCTTTCGGCCCAGCCTGGATTTTCGGGGGGGCTGTGCGGTCACTGAACTGAAGATTCCCATGTCCCTGAACTTCATTACAGGCCTTGACGCAGCGGCCGCAGAGTATGCAGCGGGAGAAGTCCCGGGCAATCAGCGGGTTGACGTCCTCAAGACCGTCCGGGTTTGGAATAGCCGGATAGTCACTGCCGTCCACCTGGTATTCCACGGCCAGATCCTGAAGTTCGCAGGTGCCGTTGCGGTGGCAGAGCAGGCAGTTGTGGTTGCCCGATGCGAGCATCATGCCCAGCACCTGCTTTCTGGCGTTCATCACTTTTTCCGAGCGGGTATGAACCACCATGCCAGCTGTTGCCGGTGTATCGCAGGTGCTCATCAGTTCGGGGTTGTCGTCTACCTCCGCCAGACAGAGCCGGCAGGATCCTGAGGGCAGAGTCCCTTTCAGGTGGCAGAGGGTGGGTATGTCTATGTTTTGCTCTCTGGCGACATCCAGCAAAGTCTCTCCTGATTCAAAGGAGCAGATCTTGCCATCCATCCAGAGCGTATTAACGTTCTGCATCGCAATCTCATCTTTGATGTTGGGAGTATGAAAACGCCGCCATCCCGGGGCTTGCAATTTCCATGTTTCTGGAAGGAGTGACACGCTGTCTTGCAACGTATTATAAAAAGTGGTCTGCAAAGAACTTTTTGTCACGGTTTACAGCATGCACTATCTATGAATTTGAACATAAAGGCATTGCTCTGCGTCATAAATAGTCAACAAAAGTCTGAAAAAAGACCAGGAGCATGCCCGGCCTTTTCAGTGGGAGGGATGCGGCGGTCAGCCTGCGGTATAGTAGGTAGCAGCGCCAGGGCCTACCGGCATGTTCAGGATAAATACCCAGATAAAGAACAGAATCGACCAGCCTACCAGGAAGAACAGAGAATAAGGCAGCATGGTGGAAATCAGGGTACCGATGCCGAGGTCTTTCTTATAGCGCGTGGCGAAAGAAACAATCAGGCCAAAGTAGCTCATCATGGGGGTGATGATATTGGTCACAGAGTCTCCGATCCGGTAGGCGGCCTGGATTACCTCAGGGGCATATCCCACCAGCATCAGCATGGGCACGAAGATGGGAGCCGTGACGGCCCACTGAGCAGAGGCGCTGCCGATCATCAGGTTGACAAAGCCGCACATCAGGATGAAGAACACAAACAGCAGGGGGCCGGTCAGTCCGATGCCCTGAAGGAATTCTGCACCCAGTACGGCGAATACTGTGCCGAAGTGGGTCATCTTGAAGAAGGCGACAAACTGGGCAGCAAAGAACACCAGTACAATATACATGCCCATGGTGCCCATGCTTTTGGCCATGCAGTCGATGACGTCGCGGTCGTTTTTTATGGTACCGACCACCTTGCCATAGACGATCCCCGGTACTGCAAAGAAGACCAGGATCATGGCGACAATACCCTTGAGGAACGGAGACCCGGATACCAGGCCTGTTTCAGGATGACGCAGCACGCCCCATTCGGGAACAATGGTGAGGGCCATAAGACCACAGACCCCAAGGATGGACAGGCCGGCCAGTTTCAGGCCGCGTTTTTCCGTGGCACTCAGGTGGTCCATCTTCTCTTCGGCCAGGTTAATGCTGGCTTCTTTGGGGTCGTAGGTTCCCAGGTTGGGTTCCACAAATTTGATGGTGACCCAGCTACCGACACCGGCAATCATAAAGGTACTTAGAATCATAAAGTACCAGTTGACTTCCGGACCGACCACATAAGTGGGGTCAATGATCCGGGCGGCGGCTTCGGTGATGCCCGCCAGCAGGGGGTCTACAGTACCCAGCAGCAGGTTGGCACTGTACCCTCCGGAGACCCCGGCGAAGGCTGCGGCCAGACCGGCGATGGGGTGTCTGCCCAGGGAGTGGAAGACCATGGCCGCCAGAGGAATCAGCACCACATAGCCCAGCTCGGAGGCGGTGTTTGAGAGGACCCCGGCAAAGACCACAATAAGGGTAACGGTATTGCGGGAAGCCTTCATGACCAGAGAGCGCACCGCGGCGCTGAGCAGCCCGGAGTGTTCGGCAATACCGACCCCCAACAGGGCAACCAGTACCGTGCCCAGAGGTGCAAAGCCGGTGAAATTAGAGACCAGGCTGGTGACGATCATTCGAAGACCATCGCCGTTCAATAGGCTGACCACTTCAATAACGCCACTGGCAGCACGGCCTGGTGCTCCTTCCGGACGGGGGTCTACCACGCTGACGCCCAGCCAGGAGGCCAGTCCACTGAGCAGGACCACCCCCAGGGCAAACAGGGCAAACAGGGTGACCGGGTGAGGTAACAGGTTTCCAAGCCATTCCACGGCCTTCAGGAAACGGTTAAAGGTGCTGCGCTGGTTGTTATCGTTTTTTGCATCACCTGTTGGCAGTACTTCGGATGAGTACGACATAATCCACTCCAACAGTTGTGTTTATCAGTTTTAAGTTGTCATCACCGGGTTGACCCGAAAGGGTTGAATAGACTCAGTGATCACTGTCGGGAGGGTTCTGCTCAAACTTTTTCCGGACAAAGTCCGGACAGAGCCAGTGCTGAAAACCGTTCCCGGGTTACGGCCAGGCAAAGGACCCCGGCATAAAGCTTCCCTCGAAACAGCCCTTGACAAGACCTTGACAGGCAAGGCATGAAAAGCGCTTGAGAGAAAAAAAGCGTAGGTATAGTACACTAAGTTATATCGTTATAAAAACACTGAATTTCATGGGAATTAGTTGTCTGTAGTCGTCTGTTAGGGGGATTTTCTGATTTTAGGTGTTTAGGTAGGAAGGTACTGCAGCTTTTGGTGAAAATAAAATACCAGAGTTTAACTTTGAACCCATTTTTAGCTGGTTATTCTGGTTAGTATCACTGTTCTCTCCCAGCCAGCTCATCAAGCCAGACCGCCTTATCATTACTGGTGATCGAGACGCAGAGCAGGCGCGCCTTCGAGACAACCCTCACTGGCTTTATGCCTGTAGGCAATTGCAGTGCCCTGGAGGTGAGCTTTTGCCCTTATGCCTTTGCACAGGTCAGGAGTCAGGGCATCACCGGCAGTTATACCAAAGCGCCCCAGGAAACCATGCAGGCACTGGTGGAAGCTGGGGAAGAGTTCGCTCTGTTCTTCGACGGCATGAACGAGGCGTAGTCAGACAACCCGGTGAGTATCACTATGTATTGACAGCAATTTATGCCAGTACAGTGCCTGTTCTTCACAGCGATGAGTTTGCAGAGATCTCTATGGAGTTCGAGGGATTGAGAAGCAGTACCATTACCGGTAATGGCCTCTCCCAGTTTATGAAAGTGGTGCAGGCGCTTTAAACCCCTGTTAGAAAATGACAAAGTAAATTAGGTATTTTTCTTTTCTGGTCTACCTTTGATAGCAGCAATTAGCGGGTTGAAGGTGGTTACATTGATTCGAATGATTATTTTGTGTTTTTTGTTATTTATTTTTTCCAGCTTCTCATATGCAAAAAGTTATTTTTTTATTTCTGAAGATAACTTTATGCTTGAATTTATAGTTGCAGAGGGTGATGACATATCTAGTTATGTCATTATGAATCATGAAAGTAACAAGTGGGAGTTTAAAGACCCTGTTGGGTTAATTGTTCATTATAGAAGTCGTGATAAAAAACCATTTGAAATTTATGAAATGATTTCAAGAGCTCTAATTACCTTAGGACAAAGAGCCAGAGAATATGATGTATTCAGTAACCTGGTTTCTGAACTAGATTTGTCTCGTAGAGACATTCATGCATTGGCAGGAAGCAACACCCAAAATTTCATTTTAGCGGGTTACACGATGAGGTCTGTATTTAGCTTCAATAGTGCTTATCTATCTGGCCCTTTGAAATATGATGCGAAATGCAGTAGGCCCATCACAAGATCGAGGTCAAAGGATCATGGTAGTGAAGTATGTCTGCAATGTGGAGCTCAAATCCCTGCTAATGAACCCCCTCATAGTCATACCGGCGCTGTTCAAATTAAGTGTTGCTCTACCCAATGTATAGAAACTTGATCTAAAAAAGCCTCCTCTGAGAAGAGTTGAGTTTTAAGAAACCTTTTCCACCCGAGGTAACGAGACAGGTATTTTGTTGCAACGCCTCTGAAAAGTCCGTTAATCCAGCTCTTCAGGTCACTGTGATAAGCTGCATTAGTTCAGATCTGATCTGACAATTCCCTCTTCAAAAAAGGGAAGGGTTACCGATTTAGATAGAGGGTGAAATCACTGAAATCTAAATCGTAAAAAGGTAACCCTTATGATTCATACTAATC
>NZ_JBLYZI010000114.1:0-15837 GCF_057680865.1 Endozoicomonas sp. Z74 | reverse complement strand
CATTTTTGCCAGAAAGCGCTCTTTGCGGGTGGTTCTGCGTTTATGGACAAACTCACTGTCTGCGAAACTAAGCTGGCTCATGGACAGAAACTCAAGCTGGAAGCGATGGGAGTATTATCTCATGGCTAGGGACTTAATCGCACCTTCCTTAGGTAATATTTTAGTTGTGTGCGGGTTTGTTTTTGTCTCTCAGGTCGTAAGCTTCTTTTTCAAAGAGACCTTCGGCTGTATCAGGTAATACCATGGGGCTCTCTTCACTGCTCTGGATAAGCTTCAGTTTTGTAAATCTATCCTGTGTTGCTTTTACCAGGCTTTCAGAGTTTCTCATGATGGTCGGTCTAATAAAGAGCATCAGGTTTCGTTTTTCATTGTTATCGCCTTCGTAACGAAACAGACCACCAAGAAGTGGAATGTCTCCCAATAATGGCACTTTCTTTTCTGTTCCTCCCTTCTTATCTTCTAATAAACCACCAATGACCACCGTTTGGCCATCATCAATCAAGACTGTGGTTTTAAGTGTTCTGTTATAAAATACAAGGTCATCTTTAACAATCTTGCTTGAGCTCTGATCAAGAGAGGATATTTCCTGTTCAAGTTCCAGTCGAAGGCTGTCACCTTCATTGATGTGAGGGGTTATTTTAAGCTTGATACCTACGTCTTTCCGTTCAGTTGTTGTAAAAGGGTTGCCGGTTTGCTTCTGCTCACTTCCTGTCTTGATGGGAACATTCTGGCCAACTAAAAACTCAGCTTCCTGGTTATCCAGGGTAAGCATACTTGGAGTAGACAGGATATTGTTGTTGCTTTTTGAGCTGATGGCACTGACCAGGACGCCAAAGTTATCTGCACGGAGTGCCAGTGACCCCAAACCTATACTAGAGTTGTTGTATATGTTGCCAGTGACGCTGCTTAATGCTCCAGTTGCCACTGCTGTCGAAGCATCGGTACTGCTGCCACTACTCCGAATCGTCTGGGTTCCATCAATACCCCACTGAATACCCAGAGCATCATCAATGCCTCCTGATACTTCAACAATCACGGCTTCCAAGAGAACCTGAGCCCTGGGCACATCGAGCTGACGGACAATCTTCTCCATTTCCTGAAGGGTTTCGGGGTCCGCAATCATAACCAGCGCGTTCTGGGATTCATCTGCCTTCACGAAGATGTTGGCCACAGCGGACTTGCTTTGTCCTCCAGACTTGGTAGAAGGCGTTCCTTTGGCCTGGGGCTGAGCGGCAGAAGGGGGGGCTGATGGCGGCGAAGCAGGTGTTGCTCCCCCCGTGGATTTTGCCCCTTTCTTTCCCTGGCTTTCCTGAAGGGTACCGGAAGCTTCTGCCAGAATGTCCGCAATGTTTTTGGCATCCGCGTAACTGAGGAACATAACTTTAGTGGTGGACTTTCTGATGCCTTCCTTGTCCAGTGTCGCAACGAGTTTTCGAACCCTTGTCCGTTTACTGGCGTTTCCTTTAATGACTAGGCGGTTGCTGCGTTCATCAGCTATCACCTGAAGTCCACTTGGAAGCTGCCCTTTTCCGGTCACCAGGGTGTCTGAAATGATTTTTGATACATCACCCACCCAGGCGTGTTTCAGCTGGATGACTTCATAATCGTTGTTACCTGCATCATCCAGCTCCCTGACAAGCTTGGTGATTCGCTCAACATTATCCGCCAGGTCACTGACAATCACGGCATTACTGGAGGCGGAGGCTGCGGCATGACCATACTGGGCAATCAGGGGCCTGATAATAGGAATAACCTCAACGGAGGAAACGCTGTGGAGCTCAATCACCCGGGTGGTCATTACGCCATCTATAGGTCGTTCCTGGCCACTTGGGCTACTGGTTTTGGCTGTGGTGTTGGGCACCACATTCATAATCCGTCCCTTGGGAATGACCGTATACCCATTGGCAGAGAGCACCTCAAAAAACACATCATACACTTCATCCCGGGTCAGCGGTTTCGAAGAGATAACGGTAACGGTGCTGCCCCCCTTGATCCGGGGGTCAATGACAAAGGTTTCGCCAATGATTTTGGCCACCTGGGCTATGAATTCGCGAATATCCGCATTTTGCTGATTAAGAGTCCAGAGTTTGTCAGAGGGCGGAGGAGTCCTGGGGCCAGTGGCAGGTTGAATGCTCTTATCTGCAGGGCCTGTGTTTGCTGTCGTAGCAGCATTGGCTTGATTGATTGCCAATAGCAGCAGAAGAGGAACCATTTTTATTGTCGCAAGGGACAGAGTGCTTTTTCTGATATTCATTTCATAACCATAAATTGACAGGTTCTAATTCTTTTATCAGTTTCCTTGATTCGCTTGCTGCAACTTTTCCCGTAACTCCTGCATTCGCTCTTCAAGTGGTTTGTCATTTTGGGGGTTGCTTTGACCTGAGCGTGCTTTTGCTTCAGATTTTGTCGCTGAGGGCTGCTGGTATTCCTGAAATGCTCTTGAATCCTTTGCGGCTTCTGGGAAGTATAGCTTTTCAAGTTGAGTGCCTCGCTTGATAACAACATGGTCTGAGAATACCTGGTTTAAAGTCGCGCCTCCCGGAAGGGAGTCACCAATTTCATAGAGTTTGTCCTGGCTTGAACTTTGAATTATTGCACTTGCGTACTTTTTATGTTCCAGCCCAGCCATTGCCCCCCGAAGAATCAGGCTGAGCTTGGTGATGGGAATTTCTGTCACCTGTTCTTTAATATCCTGGCGATTGTTGAAACCGAAGAGAAGGGAGAAATCTTCCTGTTTCAATGGGGGGGCGCTTTCAGAGACGAGTGTACTATTTTCTCCGCTGGCTTTTAGTGGTTTTTGAACGGTTGTGAAAAATGAAAAAGATTGAAGCCCAAGGCTGATGATCATTGCCAGTAGCATTGACAGAGTCAAAAACTGCCGGTTTTTTCTGTGCCCCCATTTTAAATAGGAGGCGTTGATCACTGCGTTCATGGCGATCTCTACAGAAGTTAAAGGGCTGGGGGTTATGGGCTATTCTTTAGTCTAAATAAAAGCATAAGAGTTTGGTTTTTTAAAGAAGAGGGCATTTTCTTATCGCTTTCTTTACATTTTCTTTGTGGGGGAGCTGCTATAACAGGCAGGGAATGTGTCATTTGTAAAATCAGGATAATGCTCCAGACTGTTCCTGTATCACCTGAGTACTGATGATGAGACTGGTTTTCAATTTCCCGGTTAGATGTATGTAGATTGTGATTTGACAATGAAATGTGTTTTTTCAGTTCAAGGAGACTCTCTTGACCCATCAGGCAACAGCCATTAATGACGAAGTTGCAGCTGATCTGGCAGGCTCTGTACAACGGCTTCCTTTCACATTTGCCAAAAGGCACGGTGTGGTTCTTATGGAGCAGCAGGAGGGAGCTGTTCTGTATTTTCATGACAGCCCCTCTCCAGATATTTTTTCTGAAATCAGTCGGTTTTCTGGCAGGTCCCTTGACTATAAACAGGTCTCTGCCGAGAAACTGTCAGAAGTCCTGGCCGAGTGTTACCACAATGACAGCTCTGAAGCGCTTCAGGATGCAGCGGGTATCAGTGATGATCTGGATCTGACCAGTCTGGCCGATGCGGTCCCAGTGACAGAAGATCTTCTTGAACAAAGTGATGATGCGCCGGTGATTCGCCTGATCAACGCATTATTGACAGAAGCCATTAAAGAAGGTGCATCGGACGTTCATATTGAAACCTTTGAAGCCAGTCTGGTGGTGCGTGTTCGTGTTGATGGTGTCTTAAGGGAGATTCTCAGCCTGCAGAGGACTCTGGCAGCTCTGCTGGTTTCACGAATCAAGGTGATGGCCAGGCTTGATATCGCCGAAAAACGTATTCCCCAGGATGGCAGGATTTCACTGAAAGTGGCGGGCAAAGAAGTGGATGTCAGGGTCTCGACTCTGCCTTCAAGTAATGGGGAGAGGGTTGTTTTGAGGCTGCTTGACAAGGCTGCTGGCCGCTTAAGGCTCAAACACCTGGGAATGACAGACCAGAATAAGGAAATGGTTGAAGAGCTGTTGAAAAAAACCTATGGAATCATTCTGGTAACAGGGCCTACTGGTTCAGGTAAGACGACATCGCTGTATGCCAGTCTTTCCTCATTGAACGATAAAACCCGCAATATCCTCACCGTTGAAGACCCCATTGAATACAACCTTGAGGGCATTGGTCAGACTCAGGTAAATACCAAAGTGGATATGACGTTTGCCCGGGGACTGAGAGCTATCCTCAGGCAGGATCCTGACGTCGTAATGGTCGGTGAGATTCGCGATAGAGAAACCGCTGAAATAGCGGTTCAGGCCAGTTTGACCGGGCACCTGGTGTTATCAACTTTGCATACAAACACCGCGGTGGGCGCATTAACCCGTCTGCAGGATATGGGCGTTGAGCCTTTTCTGATGGCCTCAAGCCTTTTAGGGGTGGTAGCCCAGAGGTTGGTTCGGGTTCTTTGCCCACACTGCAAGGAACCTTATCTGCCGGATGAAGCAGAATGCCAGCAACTGGGGATATCCCATTCGGATCAAGTCAGTATTTACCATGCCAGGGGGTGCAAGGAGTGCAATTTTACCGGCTATCGTGGCAGAACCGGTATTTACGAAGTGGTAGTGATTGATGAAGAGGTCCGGCGGATGATCCATGCCAATAAAGGGGAGCAGGACATTACCGATTACGTTCGCCGATATAGCCTGGGTATCCGTGAAGACGGCAGTCGAA
Organism: Endozoicomonas sp. Z74; assembly: GCF_057680865.1. NCBI lineage: Bacteria > Pseudomonadati > Pseudomonadota > Gammaproteobacteria > Oceanospirillales > Endozoicomonadaceae > Endozoicomonas > Endozoicomonas sp. Z74. Next base: position 11,141 of record NZ_JBLYZI010000114.1, on the reverse strand, counting down.
AGGTGCTTGAAGGTGTGACCACCCTGGAAGAAGTGTTAAGGGTAACCCAGAAAGATTGACCGGCTCAGGAGGCAGGTAGCCTGACATTATGGCAGCATTTGAGTTCATAGCCCTGGATACCCAGGGGGCACAGCATAAGGGGACCATGGAGGCTGACAGCGGCCGGCAAGTTCGTCAGTTGTTGCGGGATAAGGAATGGACCCCGCTGGCTGTGAATCCGGTTGCAGAGCAGAAAAAAGGGCAGCCTTCCGGTGGCGGCCTGTTTCGGCGCGGTGTTTCTGCGATTGAACTGGCTACCATTACCCGGCAGCTGGCCACCCTGATTCAAGCCGCAATGCCTATTGAGGAGGCGCTTTATGGGGTTGCGGCCCAGCAGGAAAAGAGGCGTCTGAAAAATATCCTTCTGGCGGTTCGCTCAAGAGTGCTTGAAGGCTATACGCTGGCCCGGAGCCTGGAGGCCTATCCGGAAATATTTCCACAAATGTATCGGGCCACTGTGGCGGCCGGTGAGCATGCAGGCTATCTGGATCGCGTATTGAACCGGCTAGCCGACTACACCGAAGCGCGGATGCGCTCAGGTCAAAAGGTCCAACAGGCGTTGCTTTACCCTGTCATTCTGATGCTGGCTTCACTGGGTATTGTCAGTTTTCTCCTGGGTTTTGTTGTGCCTGACGTGGTTAAAGTTTTTGTGGATACCGGGCAGGAGCTTCCTCTGATTACGGTGATACTGATCTCTGCCAGCGAGGCTTTCCAGAGCTACTGGCCCTTTCTTTTTGGCTTTATTGTTATGGTGGTCATGGTCATCAGGCATAGCCTCAAAACGCCTTCGATCCGGCTGTCATGGCACCGGGTTCTGCTACGGATGCCATTTGTCGGGCGTTTTGCCAGAACGGCCAGTGCAGCCCGTTTTGCCAGTACGCTCAGTATATTGACCCGAAGCGGTGTGTCACTGGTAGAGGCTCTGGTCATTGCGGCCCAGGTGGTCAATAACGATGCTATTCGCAGCGCTGTTCAGGATGCGGCCAGGCGTGTCAGTGAGGGTACCAGTCTGAATAAAGCCCTGACAGAAACAGGGTACTTTCCTCCATTGATGCTGCACATGATTGCCAGTGGAGAGTCAACCGGTGAGCTGGATGAGATGCTTGACCGTACTGCCGAAAACCAGCAGATGGAGCTGGATGGCAGAATATCATTGATGCTTGGGTTGTTTGAACCGTTGATGCTGGTAGTGATGGGAGGGGTAGTGATGGTGATCGTGCTTGCTATTTTACTGCCTATCCTGAATATGAATCAGCTGCTCAATTGATGATGGGAATAATAACTTTTTAAGGAAACAGAGGTTTTCAGACACATGGCAAACTATCGGCAAGCGGGCTTTACCCTTATAGAAATTATGGTTGTGGTGGTCATTTTGGGCATTCTGGCAGCGATGGTTGCACCCAAAATTCTCAGCCGTCCGGACCAGGCCAAGGTGACCGTGGCAAAGTCAGATATTGAAACAATCTCCCAGGCTCTGGAGTTGTTCCGGCTGGATAATGGTTTTTATCCCAGTATGGATCAGGGGCTTGAGGCGCTGGTGAAAAAACCGACGTCAACACCCGAACCCAGGAACTGGAATCCGGAAGGCTACCTCAAGAAAGTCCCTGTTGACCCATGGGGAAATCCGTACATGTACCTCCAGCCGGGAAATCATGGCAAGTATGATCTTTACTCTCTGGGCTCTGATGGCCGGGAAGGGGGAGAGGGACTCAATAAAGATCTCGGGAACTGGGAGGAATAATGAGAGGCAGGCAATCGGGGTTCACCCTTGTTGAGATGCTGGTTGTCATATTGATTATCGGCATTCTGCTTGGGATTACCCTATTAAGCCCGGTGACTGGCAGCCTTCACAAGATTGTTCAGGGGCAGGCTGCCCGGTTGGAAGTGCTTTTTGCCCAGGTCCGTGACAAGGCCTTGCTGGAAAATGTGGAATATGGCTTCTCCATTAACCGAGATGGAGTATACAGCTGGTGGGTACTGCCCATTCCTGGAGGAGAGTGGGTCAGGCTGGAGGAATCACCTTTTCAGCCCCGGCAATTGCCGGATTCCCTGGATGTTCAACTGGAGTCAGGAGAGGACTCCAGGATTGTGGAACCCACCGATGAGGGGCCCTCTATTGTTTTTTTTTCGGATCGCCAGGCAAGCCCTTTCAAACTCCATCTAACGCCTGTTGAAGATAGAAAGCAGTCACTGGTGTTATTGACAGACGGATTGTCCGATGTCGAAATCGTGCGATGATTTAAAGGGGTTCACATTAATTGAAGTGATGGTAGCACTGGCCATTTTTGCCATGGCGGCTTCCATGCTTTTACTGTCGGATGGCAACAGTATCCGACAGACCCGTTATATGCAGGAAAAAATACTGGCATCACAAATAGCCGATCACTATTTGAATGTATTGCATGCGGAGCAACGCTGGGAAGGGGAAGCGGTTCGTCCACAGGTTCAGGAATACGGGGGCTATCAATGGTATGTCCGTGAAAGATCTCAGGAGGTTGTACGTGAGTTTCGGAATGTGGAAGTTGAAGTGTACATGGGGGCAGATAAACCTGAAAAGGGCGTGTCTCCTCTTTCGAGATTAACGACTCAGATTCGAAAGGCAAGGAAATAATGCGGCAGGCCGGCTTTACTTTACTGGAATTGATGATTGCCATTTTGTTGTTCAGCATGATCAGTCTTGCAGCTTATAAACTGTTTGAGTCTGTTAGCCGTGCGCAGCAGGTATCCGAAAGTGTACTTGATCGCCTTGATATAATGCAGAGAGCTGAAATTGTTATAGAAAAAGACCTTTTTCAGGTGATTTCCAGGTCCGTAAGAAATGCATTTGGTGAAAAACTGCCCTCCCTCAAGTCACCAGCGGATGCGGGAATTCTTATTGAGTTTACCCGAGCTGGATGGCGTAATCCGCTCTGGGAGATCAGAAGTAATTTACAAAGGGTGGCATACGCCCGGGAGGGAGATGAGCTGGTTCGCTATTACTGGCCAATGCTTGACCGAACGCCTGAAACTCCCCAGGTACGGCAGACCGTAATGTTCGGTGTTAAAGGGGTAAGGTTCCGTTTTCTTGATGAGAAGAAAAAGTGGGTCAATGCCTGGCCACCTCCCGGAAAAGCTTCTCAGAAAAAGGGTGCTGAAGGTGGGCAGGAAACCAGCATGCCAGCCGCTGTGGAGGTAACGATTCAGCACGAGCAATACGGTTCTATGGTCACTGTTGTGCCAATGATCACCTTTCGGGCGGGCCAGAAGGAGCAGAAGAAAACTCAGGGAGAACCTGGAGATGAAGGAAAGAGGCAGCAACAGCCTTCTCTGACATGGGGAAGTAAATGATGAGCCTGAGGGATCCTTCTATGACTTTGTTGCGTTATCCTCCTTCCCTGTCTGGACAGCGTGGAGTGGCATTGATTTATGTGCTTCTTATTTTTTCTCTGATTACCTTGATGGCTTCCCAAATTGTCACGAATCTGTGGCTGCATACAGAAAAAAATGCCCGTTACCTGGAAAGGGTGCAGGCTAAACATTACGCTTTGGGAGCAGAGCAGTATATTGCGTTATTACTGGAGCAGGATTTTGATTTAGATAAGAAAAACAAGCGGATGGTCGATCATGAAAAAGAGTATTGGAATATCCAGAGGGTGAATTACCCGGTTGATCAGGGTGATATAGAAGTACGAGTAGTGGATGAGCAAAGCCGGTTTAACTTAAACTGGCTTGCAGGGGGCGATAAAAGTGAGGCTGAAACGATAGAAAAGGCCAGTGAAACAGGGAAGAAGTCTCAGTATGTAGAAATGCTGCAGAACTTGCTTTTAACCCAGGCGCTTGATCCTCAAATGGCTTTTAAAATACAGGACTGGGTGGATGGAGATAGCGCCGCCTCAGAGTCTGGTGCAGAGGATGATGTTTATATGGCTCTGGATCCTCCTCGTCGTACCGCTAATACAGAAATGGCTTCAGTTTCTGAATTAATGTTAATTCAGGATATTGGCCTGGAGGAGCTGGACAAACTTCTTCCATTGGTGACCGTATTGCCCAAATCATCAAAAATAAATCTGAATACAGCGCTTCCGGAAGTGATTCGATCCATTAATAAAAATATTTCAGAAGGGGATGCCCTGGCCATTTTGGGGGGGCGTGGAAGTAAAGGAATTGCCAGTATGAATGAGTTAAGTAATTTGCCGGCTCTGAACGGAAAAACAGCTCCCTTTCAAGGAGCCCCTGTGGAGTTCAGTAGCCGGTATTTCAGTGCGTACATCAAGGCAACTTATCGTGACACAACGTTCTATCTGAAAACGCTTCTGTTTCGCAATCCAGATGGCCAGGTGCAGGTTGCCGGGCGAGAAATTGGTCCAAGTGTTTACTGGACACCCACCAATAAGGAATCCTGAGGCCTGATAATGAAAAATATTCTATTAATCAGAGTGCCGCCAGTGACTGGACCCATAGATGAAAATACTCCGGTTCAATGGGGGCAGTTCGCATCATCCGGTGAGCTCAGGGGAGAGGTTCATATCTCCCCTGTCCACCAATTGAGACAGGAGTGGCTCTCTGAGCAGGTTGACGCGGAAGATGACGATGAGCCTGCTCCTGACCGTGTAGTTTTGTTGTTGGCGGGTAACCTGGTGCTTCACCGAAACGTCAAGATCAACAGTGGTCAGAGGAAGCATCTGGCAACAGCCTTGCCCTATCTGATTGAAGAGGATGTGGCTGAAGACATTGATTCCTTTCACATAGCCAGCAGTCTGGACCGCAAGCAAGATAGCGTTTCGCTGTCAGCCATTACCCATGAAAGAATGCAGGGGCTGCTGACACTTTTTGACCAGTGCCAGCTTCCTCTGGACCAGGTTATGGCAGAAGTACAGCTGTTTGAGCCAGAGCCAGGTTTTACCTCTCTGCTGCTTGATAGTACCTCTGTAATGCTTGCTGCCCCGGGGCATGGGAGTGTTAGTGTTGACTACGGTGCCGTTAGTTTTGCGCTGGAAGGTCAGTCCACAGAGGGCAGTGGTTCTGACCCTGTTACCCCAGTGATGGCCGATGAAGAGAAGCAATTTCTTTCTCAACTCAAATTGCTGGTTCCTGATGGCAGCTTCGCGGTTTCAACCCGGCAGGTTGATGAGCTGGCAGAATGGCTGGTGGAGCAGGGCTGGCTGGTAGACAAGGTGCCTTTGGCCGGGTCAGTGTTTGAGTTTCTTGCCGGGCAGTATTTTGCTGTACGAAGGCTGGACGGTCTGGTGGATTTAAGGCAGGGGGCTTACCAGTGCCCTCGCAAGGCTGGTCGACAGTGGCGTCGATGGAAGCCGTTATTGGCTGTGGCCTGTTGTTGGCTGATTCTCGAACTGGGCTTGTCAATAGGAGAAGGCTTGCTGTTCCAGCATCGGGCGAAGGAACTCTGGAGTCAGACCATGAGCAGCTATCTGACTGTTTTTCCCCAGGATCAACAGGCAAAGAGTGCTCAGGCTAATCACATGCTGTCTTTTAATGTGAAAAGGCTGCTGGAAAATCGATTCAAAACAGCCGGAAACGCCCAGAGTGGAGAGCCTTTTCTGCCCCTTCTTCAGAAGGTCTCCAGTGTCTCAGCCTCCCTGGGGAAAGAGGCTGTAATCACCCATCAAAGCCTTGATTTCAATAGTACGAACGGACAGTTGGCCATGGAGTTTCAGGCCAGCAACCTGGAACTGGTAGACCGGTTCCTGGCTGAACTCAAATCTTCAGGATTGAACACCCGACTTGAAAATGCCAATCAGGGTAAGGATGGTGTGACGGCTCGAATGACAATAGGAAGGTGAAGTGATGAACAGAATTATCCTGCTCATTGAAAGAAATCCACTCTGGCAGCAAGGCCGGGTGTGGTATGAGCATCGCCCCCCCAAGGACAGAAGAGCTCTGCAGGTTCTGGCAATGACGTTCCTGGCAGCCATGGTTTACCTGATGGTCTGGGAGCCGGTAACCGGGTGGTCGGACCAGCAGCAACAGAATTATCAGTACCAGGAAGAGATTAATACCTGGCTTCAATCCAACCTTGGTAAAGCCAGGCAACTTCAGAAGAAGCAGCAAAGCGCCTCCCTGCAGCGGGAGCTGTCTTCCATTATCAGTGGCACAGCAAACCAGTCGAATATTCTGCTCAGCCGGGTTCAGCCGGATCGTAAGGGGGTTTCTGTCTGGATAGAAGACACTGCTTACCAGAAAATGCTCAAGTGGTTTTTAACACTGGAGACCAAGTACAATGTGCGAGTGCACCAGGTCAGAATCGACAGGTTGAAAGAAGAAGGAAGGGTTAAAGCCTATATCCACCTGGGCGGTTGAGTAGAAAGTGACGGAAAGGAAAAAACCATTGACAGATGGCCAGGCTCAGGTAATATAGCCACCCACATGCCGAGGGTGATTAGCTCAGCTGGGAGAGCATCTGCCTTACAAGCAGAGGGTCGGCGGTTCGATCCCGTCATCACCCACCAGTCGCTTGCAGGTTTCATCCTGTAGCACAAAGTTTTATAGACAGAGCGTCCTTAGTCGCTGTCTATGAAAGTAGCGGACCGGTAGTTCAGTTGGTTAGAATGCCGGCCTGTCACGCCGGAGGTCGCGGGTTCGAGTCCCGTCCGGTCCGCCATCTCTTCAAACCCTTACGATACTTGTCGTAAGGGTTTTGTCGTTTATTGGTACCCTGAAAATGTTTAAACCAATGGGTTGACCAGGGATTTTTGGTACCAATCGTTATATGATTCCCTTGATCGGTCGTGGTGCGGATGCAGGCCGGCTTTCGATATGAAAATAATGAAATCAAAGGTGTCGATTGTGAATATCTATAAAACCGCTTGGCTCCTTTTTCTGGTGTCATCCTTCTCCCTAGCGGCCTCATCGGTAAATGTCTTTAATGTGGATAAAGTCATAGTGCAGCAGGATGAACTATTGGATGAACTATTGGATGAACTGGAGCCCTTCGTGGAAATGCAGAGTCAGCACATGGATGAAGAAATGGCAAAAATGATTGCCAACCCCGGTTATAAGCCAAATATGGACCTGGGGGCTGTCAGGGAGGCTACCATCCGAATTGTCGGTAAAATGATTGCTACCCGTGAGCGGGCTGTCGCAGATGCCCTTGTTTCAGTGGATCGACCCGTCTGTCGGGAGGCTATTGAAGACTATAGAAACACGACACTGACAAACTTGAAAACGGTTTATCAGGAGTATATCGATAATACAGCAAAGGCGATGGTGTCTGGCAATATCAATGTTATTCAGGCGCATGCCCTGGATTCTGGAAAGCTTCACGCGGGACCGTTGCTTGGGTGTGGTGAGTATTGGATTCCCGCACCTCCCGGTAAGGGGTAATTGGAGTACACTCTGACTGAAGAAGAAAGTTCCAGAAAATCGAAGTTGGAAATCCTGAAAGGGGGGGGAAGGCGAAGGCTACCTGATTTCCCTCAAACTGGAAGCCTTAAGCGAGGCACTGAGCTGGGTCAATGACTATGGCAAGAGTGGCTCAGCGGCTCATCTCTTTCAGGAGATGCTGGCCTTTAACCATCGTCTTTTGACGTTGGGTAAGCAATATCCTGCTGTCGTATTACTCAATAATATCCCTGGCACAGTGGGATTCCCTCTATTGGGTATTTTTTCCTGGTAGCGAGAGGGCTGCGCCTAGGAATGCTTGTTGGGTTAAGTATTGGTCGAGGTTTCTTTTATTGGGTGGGGGGTGGTCATAAAGACAGCAAAGATCAAATATTTGTAAAATTCCGTATTCAAAATTAATGCAGTGAAAAACAGTGCTTGTTGATTGGGCTCCAATCATTGGAGCTCCATAGCCTAAATAAAGTGGCGGGGCCTCATAAGCGAAACTAGTCTGTTGTGAAGATAATATAGCTCCATTCGGAGAAGTGATATTATCCACGGTGAGAGGGTTTTTATGGAGTTTTATCCATGAATTAGTATAAGTTAAAGCGCCTATATAGTGGGGGATAATTGTTTCTTTTAATAAATTTCTTCCACCTTGTTCTAGAAAAGCATTCATCAATTGAGTGCACTCTTCTTTGCTGAATGCAGAAGAGTTAATACAGTAAATAAGACTGACAGTTAACATCATAAAACGAACAGCTGGAGAGAAAATCTCCTTGATAACTACTTGATCGATTGAGTTATTTACAGCTTCTTTCTTGACCCGCAACGGCCGGGGTGGAGGTTGAATTATCAATGGGACAAACATAAGATAGATACCTGTAGTCCTTATCTGTGTTGCTCAAGAATAGACTGTCTTCCTATCACAGTGGAGTCGGTGTCTGTTTATTCGCAGGGTTGGTGGTAAGGAATGTACTTAAAGAAAATACTAACCTATCGAACCATATGCAGAAAGTGCATATGTTTCTCATACTGATCCACAATATCACCGATCACCTGATCCCGGGTCCAGCCCATGATGTCGTAGCCCTGACCCCCTTCCCGAAGAAACACCTCTGCCCGAAAGTATTTGCGCTCCTCCTCCTCCTCTTCGTCCAGCATAAAGCTGGGTTGCAGGTAGGCCCGTGGCGATATTTTATAGAAGAAGTCCACTTCATCCCCATGGAGGACCACCAGGCTGGGTATGTTCTTATGGGTGTCAAACTGAATACTGCTCTCGACGCCCTGACGGTCCAGCTCAGAGGCCACTGACTTCATGGCTGGCAGGACAACGTCCTGGATAAATCGGTTGACATGGGCTCTTCGGGGAAAGTGGATCAGGTTGTTCAACCGGTCCTGCCATGGGATTAATTTTCGGCCCACTTTGGGCGTGAGGGTAGTTTGGGTAAGGCTCTCTTTTTTGGCCGCATCAATGGCCAGGGCTTTCAGTAGCCCGTAGGTGGACATCAAAAGAACGAGAGAGAAAGGCAGAGCCGAGGCGATGGTCACCGTCTGCAGGGCCTTGAGCCCTCCAGCGAGCAGTAGAACCATAGCCACAATGCCAATGATGCTGGACCAGAACACCCGTTGCCACACGGGTGTTTTGCTTTCTCCTCCGGAGGCCAGCATATCAATCACCATGGCGCTGGAGTCTGAGGAGGTTACAAAAAAGACGATGACCATGATCATGGCTACCAGGCAGAGCGCGTCTGAAAGGGGAAAGTATTCCAGAAATTTAAACAGGGCTACCGGAACATTGGTTTGAACCGCTTCAGCCAGGCTGTCCATATTACTGTGCAGGATTCCGTCGATGGCGGTGTTGCCAAAGACCGTCATCCAGAGAAGGGTCAGGCCGGTGGGGACAAACAGTACACCCGTGACAAACTCGCGGATGGTTCTGCCCCTGGAGATCCGTGCGATGAACATGCCCACAAAGGGCGACCAGGATAGCCACCAGGCCCAGTAAAACAGGGTCCAGCCCCCCAGCCAGTCAGTGGGCTCGTAGGCATAGAGGTTGAACGTTTTGTTGACGATGTCGGACAGATAGCCACCGGTATTCTGGACAAACATTTGCAGGAGCATGACGGTGGGGCCAAGCAGAACCACCATGACCAGCAGCAGAAGTGCCAGAATCAGGTTCAGCTCCGACAGCCTGCGGATGCCTTTGTCCAGGCCGGTAGCCACGGAAAGAGTGGCGAGGGCTGTGATAACGATGATCAGAATCACCTGGATCTGGGTGTTGACCTCAATGGCAAACAGATAATGAAGCCCGGAATTCACTTGCAGAACACCATAGCCAAGGGCAGTGGCCACACCAAAGATGGTGCCCAGGATCGCAAAAATATCGATGATATGCCCGGGTATGCCATGGATACGATCACCAATGATAGGATAAAGGGCGGAACGAAGCGTGAGGGGCAGTTCGTGACGGTAGCCAAAAAAGGCAAGGATCAGGGCGACAATGGCGTAAATGGCCCAGGCATGAAGCCCCCAGTGAAAGAAGGTAAGCTTCATGGCTTCTTTGGCGGCCTCGATGGTTCCAGGAGCACCTGTCGGAGGGGAAAGGAAGTGCATCACCGGCTCCGCCACGCCAAAAAACATAAGGCCTATGCCCATGCCAGCGGAAAACAGCATGGCAAACCAGGAGCCAAAGCTGAAAGAAGGCACGGCATGATCCGGCCCCAGCTTTATATCGCCATAGCGAGACAGTCCAAGAAAGGCTACACAGAGCAGAATAAGAGCAACCGTCATAACGTAGAACCAGCTGGCATTGCCCATAATGCTTGCTTGCAGTTGAGCAAACCGGCTGTCCGCATCTTCAGGAAACAAAACGGTATATCCCACAAGCAGCATCACACAGAGTGCAGAGCTGAAAAAAACCGGGGGATTTAATGTGGAGTTGAAGGGCAGGGAACGGCTGGGATCAGACATGGAAAAGAGTGCTCATCGCTTTATAAAGGGGGCGGTTCATGGGTGAAGGTATTTTTGGCAGGGAGGTACAGGATAAGAGAAGTTCATGGTAACAGGCCTGGTTAGAGAGGTTATCTCAGCAAGGTATCCAGAAGGTCGATGGATTCGCTCCAGGCGGCATCCTGGCTTTTCTCTTCTCGAAGAAAGGCTTGCTGGCCCGTACTCCAGAAGGGGGCCTCCTCCAGTTTTTGCAGGCGGGACAGTCTATGCTCGGACAGAAACTGTTCAATGGCTCCAGGAGTTGATTCCAGACCCAGTTGGCAAAACAGGTGGTTCAGATCATTCGGGGTTGTGTCCATAGTACTGCTCCCGAAACGGCTAATTTGAGGTAGAACGTGCTATTGATGTTGGAGTGTAGTTGATCGTTGGCGGTTCAGGGGGAGGTAAGCGGCATAAAAAAATAAGGCCCCGACGGGCGGGGCCAGAAAGCTCAGCTTCTCCTGATTGTTATTATCCTTCCCTGGAAGGCCATCCATGGCCTTAACGTCCTTCCTGGACGGGTGCTGAGTGCGTTTCAACAGTATTTCAGCAGGTATTGTGCCAGATAGCTCAACCCCTACGGGCGTAACGGATAATACTTATGGAGGGGAGTGGGTATCTTGTCAGAAGTGGGTAATTGTGGACGGTATTGTCACGTTGAGTAACATGTAGTAGTTCAGACCTGATCTGACAGTCACCGATTTTTCAGAGGGTGTCTGTCAGGTCAAATTCAGGCTACAAATTTTTCCTTCCAGATCTCTTTGCCATCTATCAGAGTTTCCATTGGCGTTCTT
>NZ_JBLYZI010000113.1:0-15851 GCF_057680865.1 Endozoicomonas sp. Z74 | reverse complement strand
CCTTTACCCCACCAACTAGCTAATCCGACGCAGGCTCATCCAATAGCGCAAGGTCCGAAGATCCCCTGCTTTCCCCCTTAGGGCGTATGCGGTATTAATCCGGATTTCTCCGGGCTATCCCCCACTATCGGGCAGATTCCTACGTGTTACGCACCCGTCCGCCGCTCGTCAGCAGATAGCAAGCTATCTCTGTTACCGCTCGACTTGCATGTGTTAGGCCTGCCGCCAGCGTTCAATCTGAGCCATGATCAAACTCTTCAGTTTAAATCGTTTGCTAGCAAGCTAGCTGCTCATCATTCTCATGAACGTCACATTTATTTAACTCTCTGTGAGAGAGCTGAATTAACGAGTGTTCACTTGATTGATCAAGCATTCAAAGTTTTGTGAAAGCCTCTCCGAAGAGAAGCCTTCTTAACCGATGCAATCGCACAAGCGCCCACACGAATTGTCTGATATCTTGTTAAAGAACTTGATTAGGTCGTTGAGACTTAATCTCTAACCGGCGATGGTGCCGGTCAGCAAGGCCGCCTATCTTACCGTGGCGGCTTTCGTTGTCAAGCAATCTTTTGCGTCAGAGCAAAGAAGCTTTTCAACTCACTGACGCTGGCCTCAGCCCCTGTCAGCGGATGCGCATCTTACCGCGCTGCGGCTCGTTGTCAACCGGTCATTTTTTGATAACCGCTTAACCAACCGCACCTCCCATCATCGAACCCGGTCAGCAATGAACGACTCGTTCCGCTGTCCTGACTGATGTCGTGGAAGTGGGGCGCATTATACGCACCTTGAGGACCGGGTCAACTTCAACCTGAAAAATAAAAGTGCTTCTATATAACGCAAAAAGGCCACCCTCTTGGGTGGCCTCTTCAACAATAGTGTTTGTCAGGTTAACTGCTCAGGCTTCCATGGAACCTTTCAGTTTCTTCATGGCATTCTTTTCCAGCTGGCGAATACGCTCAGCTGACACACCGTAGGTATCCGCCAGCTCATGAAGTGTAGCTTTATCTTCAGTCAGCCAACGCTTTTGCAGGATGTCCCGACTGCGCTCATCCAACTGAGATAGTGCACTTCGAAGCTGGTTGATGGAGTTATCCGACCAGTCAGCATCCTCAAGCAAAGAGGATGGGTCTGCACTGCGATCTTCCAGATAGTGGGCAGGCGCCTGATAAGACTTTTCATCATCGTCATCAGCATAACCATCAAAAGCGGTATCCTGCCCTGCCATTCGCCCTTCCATCTCGTGAACCACCCGGGTTTCAACACCGAGATCTTCAGCAACCGCTTTGGCTTCATCGTTGGTCAGCCAGGAAAGACGCTTTTTGGCACTTCGCAGATTAAAGAAGAGCTTACGCTGAGCTTTTGTCGTTGCTACTTTGACGATACGCCAGTTGCGCAGAATGAACTCATGAATTTCGGCCTTGACCCAGTGCACGGCAAAAGAAACCAGCCTAACCCCTACTTCAGGATTAAAGCGCTTCACTGCCTTCATAAGGCCAACATTACCTTCCTGAATCAGGTCCGACAATGGAAGCCCATAGCCTGAATAACTTTTGGCAATATGCACAACAAACCGCAGGTGTGACATAACCAGCTGGCGTGCTGCCTCAAGGTCGTTTTGATAATAGAGACGCTCAGCCAGGCCTTTCTCCTGTTCAGCAGTCAACACAGCAATGCTGCTGACCGAGGCAACGTAAGCATCGATGTTACGGCCGGGAATTAACATATCGACCGGTTGAAGACTGGTGCCCATAACTGACTCCGGCAAAATACCCTCTTATCCTGATTATGATTGGACTGCTTTGAACCCTGACAAGTTCAAATTCTCGCTCATAATACCAAAAGAAAACCTTATGAGCGCTATCGACTTTACAGGAAATTTTCTTAATTTACAGCCGATCTCTGAAAGAACTACTCGGGATTAAGCACCTGTATATGCCTGTAGCAACTGACCGCTGCACCAAGCACACCCAGCCCAACCCCTGACAAGAATAGTGCAGCAAACAGAGCAATTCCAGGTCCGTGCAAAGTCCAGCCACTGCCATACAGCCCGACCAGTTCAAGCACCTGGCCGGAAATCGTAACAAGAACCAGAAAAACAACCAGTTGCGCCAGGAGCGCACCTGCAGCTCCATACCAGGCCCCCATATAGAGAAAGGGCAAGGTGATAAAGCCTCCGGTTCCTCCTACCATTTTGATGACCCGAATTTCATCCCGTCGACTTTCTATATTCAACCGAATGGTATTACTGATCACCAGCACTACGGTAAAGGCCAGCAACAAACCAAGCGTGATGATGACCCGTTCAATCATCCCCAGTATTGCCTGCAGTCTGAGCACCCACTGACGATCAAGCCGGACCAGACTGACCTCTGGCATTTGTTCATAACGTTGGGCCACACTCTCAAGCTGCTGGTATGAAGCATCGGCATCAGGCGTTAGCTGAATTACCCCAGGCAACGGGTTAAACCCAAGGCTGCCAACCACCGGCCCAAGGCCTGCTTTCGCCTGAAACTCTGAGAGCCCCTGTTCGGGAGAGATGTAAACCGCCTGTTTCATGCCCGATAGCTGCCCCGCTTCATTGAGCAGGCTCTGAACACGGCTCTGATCAACCTCATGGTTCAGATAAACCGAAATGCGGGGCTGCCCATCCCAGTTCTCCCCCAACTGCTGAAGGTTATCAATCAGCAGGTACAGAAGTGCAGGAAGAGAAAAAGCAACTGCAATCAACAGGCAGTTCATCAAACTGGCCACGGGGGTTTTGACAAGCCGCCTGTAGGCCTCAGTAGACATTTGTCGGTGAAGATCAAACAGAGAGCGCAGAGTCAAGGCTGCCGCAGTCTGCCGATGGGCTCCACCACTGAAAGAGGAAGGCTCGTCGCCCGACGTCACTTTGCGACGACTGCCATCCGGGTTTCGCCGGTTCTTACGGGGAAAAAGGCTCATTTCACCTCCTGGTCCGAAGCCAGTCGACCTTGATCCAGCGTCAGAATCCGGTGCCGCATCCGTGCCACCAGCGCCAGGTCGTGACTGGCCACCAGAACGGTCACACCCACCTGGTTGAAATTTTCAAACAGCTTCATAATTTCAGCAGAGAGCTGAGGATCCAGGTTACCGGTTGGCTCGTCGGCCAGAATCAAGGCGGGCCGATTGACAACGGCCCGGGCTAGCCCCACCCGTTGCTGCTCTCCCCCCGACAAGGCAACGGGAAACCGCTTTTCTTTACTGAGCAAACCGACCATATCAAGGGCGGCACGAACCCTGCCCGCACAATCTTTATGGGAATAACCGGCAATCAACAGAGGCAGGGCAACATTGTCAAACACGGAGCGGTCAAACAGTAGCTGGTGATCCTGAAAAACAACGCCGATGTTCCTTCGAAAATAGGGTACCTGGCTGTTCTTCAACGCACGCAGGTTATGGCCTCCCACCCAAACCTGACCAGCACTGGCCCGCTCCAGCAGCATCACCAGCTTCATCAGCGTACTCTTGCCCGCTCCGGAATGCCCGGTCAAAAAAGCAATTTCCCCACGCTTCAAGTGAAAGCTGACTTGTTCCAGCCCTACATGTCCGCCCGGATAACGTTTGCTGACTCCGTCAAAGCGGATCATGAAATAATTCCTTTGCCCAGGTTATGCCCATATCGATGTGTTCACACTGTGCTAGCAGCCTGCCATTTGTATTTTTCCGGGGAAATGCCGCTATTCCGGATTATGCAGGCATTTCCCTCTTATGGCTGTCCGGGAGCCCGTTAATCATCACCCCGATCAAACAGGGCATCCACAAATTCACTGGCAGAAAAGGGCCGAAGATCATCAATCTGTTCACCCACACCGAGAAACCGGATGGGCAGCTGCATCTGTTTTGACAAGGCAAAGATCACTCCGCCTTTAGCCGTACCGTCCAGCTTGGTCAGGGCCATGCCACTGAGTTGCACCGTTTCATGGAACAGCCGGGCCTGATTGAGGGCATTTTGTCCTGTCCCGGCATCCAGTACCAGCAACACTTCATGGGGAGCGTTGGCATCCAGCTTACCCAGAACCCGCTTCACCTTTTTCAGCTCTTCCATCAGGTTCTCTTTGTTGTGGAGACGACCTGCGGTATCCGCTATCAGCACATCAACGCCCCGGGCTCTGGCAGCTTCAAAAGCATCAAACACCACTGACGCACTGTCTGCCCCGGTGTGCTGGGCTACCACAGGAATGTCATTACGCTCACCCCAAACCTGCAACTGCTCAACTGCTGCCGCCCTGAAGGTATCCCCCGCGGCCAGCATCACGTTACGACCTTCAGACTGGAGCTTCCGGGCAAGCTTGCCAATGGTCGTGGTTTTACCAACACCATTGACCCCCACCACCAGAATGACAAACGGGCCATCCTGTGCAGGAATCTCCAATGGCTGGTCTGCCGGCTCCAGAACCGCCGCCAGCTCAGACTTCAGGGCAGCCATCAGGGCATCCGCGTCATCCAGCTCCTTGTATTTTACTTTCCGGGTCAGCCTGTCGATGATCTCGGTGGTCGCCTCAACACCCACATCTGCAACCAGCAGTTGGGTTTCCAGCTCATCCAGGAGGTCATCATCAATTTCCTTTTTACCGATGAACAACTCGGCAACGCCTTCCACCAGGGCACCACGGGTTTTCGTCAACCCCTGACGCATCCGGGCAAAGAAACCTTTTTTTGGTGGATCCTGAACCGGACTCTCCTGAGCCGGGGCAACCGTAACCGCCACTGAGGGCTCTTTACCCGCTGAAGGCTTTGTATCCTCCGCTGAAGATTCTCTACCTGCTGAAGGCTCTAACTCAACAACAGGCTGCTGATCTGGAGTGGGTTCCGCTGAAGGCGCTTCAGGAACCCGAACCGGATCGCTGGATTCCTGGTGCTCCGGCATCTTCTCACTGACAGGCTCTGGCTGGGCCACACTGGACCCCAGAGAACCCGATTCCGCCGCTTGCTCTTCAATAACAACGGCATCTTCTGACTCCAGCTGCACCTGGTCAGGACTTTGCGGAGTGTCTTTCTGGCCACGACGGCCCCAGGGCCACAGGCTTCGCCTGGCCTTTTTATCATCGTCTTTGCGCGAACCGAACATAGACTACTTCAATCGAAAAGGTGGGAGGGTCTGCTTGCCATGGGCTTACAATAAGAGCCAATGGGTAATGAAAGCAGGTAACAAATAAAGGTTTATCCTATCTTAATTCACTCATTCACGAAACGAACTTTCCCCAGGCTGCCCAATACGGCCGTCTGGACCGAGGAGCATCACCATGAGTCCTACTCAGCCAGTCCCTGGTAAAAGGCTGTTGATCTGGGCTGCTATCGGACTGATCATTATTGGCCTCACTTATGCGTTATGTCCGGAAGAGCCTGCCACCACGAATTCATCAGAGCATTCCATCCAGGACAACCCGCCACCAGCGAAAACAAACCCGATAAAGTAACCACTTTCTTACTTATTGCGACAGCCTATTTATATAGCAACCTCTTCAGCATTTTACCCTCGATATAGTTTTTAACTTCCCCCTGCACTACTATCCCCCGCTATTCCCCAAGGAGTGAATCAATGGCTGTCAAACCCCGGTCTTCCCGACATTCAGGTCAACCGACCCAATCCCCTTCCAGCAGAACCGGCTCCCGTCACGGTGGAGGAGGCAAACTCAGGATTATTGCCGGGCAGTGGCGTGGTCGAAAGTTGCCTGTTGCCGAACAGCCGGGCCTGCGCCCTACCTCCGACCGGGTCAGGGAGACGGTATTCAACTGGCTGGCCATGGCAGTTCCCGGGGCCAGGGTGCTGGACTGTTTTACCGGAACGGGCGCACTTTCCCTGGAGGCACTTTCACGAGGTGCCACTTCAGCGGTCATGCTGGAAAAGAGCCCAATGGCCATAAAAGTGCTCAATGACAACCTTTCTTTATTAAAAGCCAGCAATGCCCAGACCGTTCAAATCGATAGCCTGGAGTGGTTGAAGCGGCCTGCCAGGGAGCCATTCGACCTGGTTTTTCTTGACCCCCCCTTTCGCATGGATCTTCTTGAACCCGCCTGTCAGCTGCTGGAGGACAACGGCTATCTGACAGAAGACAGCCTGATCTACATTGAAACAGAAAAAGAACTGTCTCCCTCACTGCCCGATCACTGGCTCCCTCTCAAAAGCAAAACTGCCGGCCAGGTTTGTTTCAGCCTCTGGTCTCCTAACTCCCAAAACTGATCAAAAAATAGCAATATCCACCCATTCCCATATGGACTTACCGAAACGTTATGGGTAACCTGAGCGCGGCTGATCTTTATCAAAAAAACAATGCGCCGGAAGGCGGTATATTCCGCGTATTCATAATCTTAAGAACGAACTGACAACTCAAAGGAGCAGTCCCCATGAAACAACCCGTACGTATTGCGGTCACAGGTGCAGCTGGCAACATCAGCTACTCTCTGCTGTTCAAGATCGCTGCCGGTGAAATGCTGGGACCTGATCAGCCTGTTATCCTGCAATTGGTTGAAATCCCCCAGGCCATGGACAAGCTTCGTGGCGTGGCCATGGAACTGGAAGACTGCGCCTTCCCTCTGGTTCACGGCATCAGCCTGCACGACAACCCGTTTGACGGATTCAAGGGCATTCATTACGCCATGCTGGTCGGTGCACGCCCCCGTTCCAAAGGCATGGAACGCGCTGACCTGCTGGAAGCCAATGCCGCCATATTCTCTGAACAGGGTAAAGCCCTGAATGAAGTGGCCAATCGTGACGTGAAAGCCCTGGTGGTCGGTAACCCTGCCAACACTAACTGCCTGATCCTGTCCCGCAATGCTCCAGATCTGAGCCCTGCCCAGTTCTGTGCCATGACCCGCCTGGATCACAACCGTGCCCAGGGCATCCTGGGTAACAAGCTGGGCGTCAATCCAGCGGATATCGAAGGTGTCTGTGTGTGGGGCAACCACTCTCCAACCATGTACCCTGACCTGCACCATGCCCGGGTGCTGGGTGATGAAGCCGCCATCGATATGATCGATGAGCAGTGGTACAAGGAAGAATACACTCCCCGTATTCAAAAGCGTGGCGCTGAAATTATTGAGTGGCGCGGGCTTTCCAGTGCGGCTTCTGCCGCTCAGGCTGCCCTGGATCATATGCGTGACTGGGCTCTGGGCAGCGAAGGCCGGATTGTCTCCATGGGCATCATCTCTGACGGCAGCTATGGCGTTGCCAAAGGGATTTACTACTCCTTCCCGGTGGTGTGCGAATTTGGCAGCTATCAAGTTGTTCAGGGACTGGAGATCAACGAATACGGCCAGGCCATGATGAAGAAGACCGAAGAAGAACTGCTGGGTGAAAAAGCCGCAGTAGAGCACCTTCTGCCTTCAGAAACCGCTGAGTCCCGGGAAAACCTGAAGAGCTCAAGCCGCACTGGCCAGACAGAGTTCGACAGTGGTATTGATACCGGCGACGCCTACTATAAAGCCGATCGAATCTGCTGATTTATTGACCTTCCTTTGGGCTGGCCTTCTGGCCAGCCTTCTCCCTGTCCCTTCCGACAGCACCTTGCTCTACCAGCCCGAAAATCATTGAACGATTCACCCTTAATGGTCGATACAGACTGAATCTCAATTCAGAAAGGAGTTGACCATGGGCGACGGAGTCACACCTGCAGGTGGGCCACACCGCTTTGAGCCACCCAGGAAAGAAGACCCGCTTCATCCGCAGGCAGACCCGGTCAAACCGATCAAAGGAAAAGGCAGCAGGCAGCCACCTTCAGCCGCTCTTAAGCAACGCACGGCAACCCACTCCACAGACTGGTATATCCAGCGTCATCAGGAGTTACTCACCCAGAAGCACTCATTAAGCTGCCAGAAAGTATTCTCAGACTCCCTGGAAGAAGTCCGGTCCATTATGGAGGGCAACAAACACCAGAGTCAGCACTTCAAAATCTCCTACCTGGATGACAGTGGCAAAAAAGTCACCGTGATCCCTCCTGAACCTGCACTCCTGGCCGATCCAGAGCGACTGCAGGAACTGATGAATGAACTGGATCTGGAACTGGAGCCCCTGGAGAGGCAGCTTAAACCACAGCAAACCATTATTCACAAAAGGCTGCATGACGTTGAACAGGCCCTGAATACCAGCAAAACCCAACTACAGGACCAGGGCCTGGAAATCCCCCATGATCCGGGTACACCGGATGCCTTTTTCCTGGGAAAAGAATTACTGGATATTCCAGAGCCAGTCCTTTTGTACCCTAAGCCCCGACAACCAGAAACCCATGCCCCCCCTCAGGTAAGAAAAGCACCACAAAACAAAACACCGAGGCCCCATGGAAACCAGGCCGACAATACAAAGCGCCAGGCACGACCGGGTATGCCACCACTTCCACCTTTCCAGAAGGAGGCGGGCTTTGAGTTCAGTACCCGACCTGCCAAAGGGCATCGTGCCAATGACCCGGATCCTGCCAGAAAGCATTCGAAACCACCTCAGAATGCACGAACCAGGACTGCGACAGAAGTAGAACCCGACTATGGCCTTGAACCGCCTCCGAAGCCCGGAAAACCAAAACCTGAAGCCAGCGGCAATCAAACCAGCAATGGTAACTTTCCACCACCTCCTCCTGCGCCGCCGCCACCCCCTATTGACTGGACCAAATCCAAAGAAAGCAGGGAAGAAGCGCCCTTAAAGCAGGCAAAGGTCACACCAAAACCCGAAAAAAAAACCACTCAACCCGTCACTGGAAAAAAGAAAGAGTCGGATGATTTTCTTCAAGAGCTGAAGCAGGTGATGGCTGAGAAAACTCACAAGCCTGAAAATGGACGGGAAGCCCCTCCATCGCCCCAACCCGCACCTCATGTCAAACCAAAAACTTTCAAAGCCAGGGGTACAGAGGGAGAAATGGATACACGAGTGCCCCTCCCTCTATCCCATGTGCAAAGGCGCGGAGGCACACAACAAATAGCTGAGCGCATAGGAGCCATCAGAGAGTTAAACATTTCACAAATAATCAGGGACAGCAGGCCTAAGGTAGACCGGGCAACAGCCATTCAAAGAATTAACAATGGAAGAAGCGATCAACAAGAATTGGAAATGACAAGACAATGGCTCGAATTTTATCGTTCAGGCAGCGCCAGAATTCAAAGGCAACAGTGGACGTTGAGCGATATAGTATCCATGGGCGATCGGAAACTTGAAAAAGAGCATGACTTTATTCAGTTGCTTTTTCCCAGGCCATCATTCTCAGCTAACAACGCACAAGCACCTCTGATCACGGTCAAAATGGTCGAGGACATCAACAATGACCCAGCAATACAACAGACAATTAAGAAATCGATGCATAAAATGCTTGGTTTCTGGGGAATACAATGGCAAGAAGCCACAAACGGCTTTTCCCTGCATTCAAAAAAACATCCAGGACTGAGAAAATGGTGTGGCGCATTCGATCACAACCACCAGCGAATTACCCGTCTGTTCGAATTCCTCATTGCTGTTGGCTGGATTGATATCGCCCAAAAGCTTGAAGCATTCATGAACGACTACAGAGCGCAAGAAGGGGCAAGCCCCCAACTTTACTGGCAAGAGGTGATAGGACTAACCAAGCCTGACCGGTCCCTGAAAGTAAAACAGCCTGCCCCTGCCCCCCCAGTGGTAAAGCCTAAAGTTCCGCCAAAACCCACTGTTTTGCAATGGCCGCACGCCCAACCAGCGGACCGTTATGAAGCAAGAGGTATCAATACCACCGTTCTATACGACAGTCGCCCCCCCTTTCCCCAACGGGCAACCCTGGAAAGATGGAAAACCCCTGGCGGAGCGGGCACCGCCGCCTGGCAGATACACAAAGACCCCACCTTTGACCCTCAACACCATAAGGTTGCCGTCGTCGTTGCCGGTAATTCCGGGCTTCCTCTCGGAGGACTGGCTGACTCAAACGGGCTGAAAGAAGCCGTTACACCAGAAAAACTAAAGCTCGGAACCCAGGAAGAAACCGTAACGGCCAACTGCATTCTGACAACATGCGGTGAAAACCGAGGCCTACAGGATCAATGGGTAGCAAACACCGTCCTTGGTCAGTGGGGGTTAATACAACCGGTCTATACGAGCCAGGATACCATGACCCTTCAGGGCATTGATTACACCCAGTCTACAGACCCCAATGATTACGCAGATGCCTGGGTCGTAAGCGATGCCCGCCTGTCTGCAGTGGCCGGCCAGCAATTGGTTCCAGGAACGAGCGTCAAAGCTGACCTGGTTTTCAGTGCAGGCCCTAATGCCAATGACCACCCGAACCCTAAAAAAAGTGGTCAGCCTACGGGGTCAATGAAAAGAACTCTGAATCAGGCATCACTGGGAAATTTCCAACACTTCCGGGAGTGCGTTAAGTGCACTGTAAGAGCGGCTCTTGATGGAGCTGCGAATGCCAATAACACCCATGTACTTTTGGCTCCCATCAGCTGTGGCGTCTATGCAGGAAAACACAAAGACAAAATGACCGATAAAGAGTTTGACGCCATCGTTAACGAAGTGCTGAATGAACCCGTCGGCCCGCAAGGTGAGCGGAGAAGGGCGTACTTTGTCAAAGTGATTGTCTCGGGTATCACCTCCAGCAAGAATGAGCACCCTGTGCAATCCTATCAGGATTATATGAAGGTGCATGCTAAAGAGTTCAAAGGAAAAGCCCCATCAACCTACGTCGGGTTTTACCACAAAGGAAAACCCTATTATGAATTCACCAATTTCTGGCCAACAGAAAGACCTTTGGCTATTGACGGGCACTCCTGGAGAACCACAGAACATTATTTCCAGGCTTGTAAGTTCAAGCCTGGAAGCGAGGAGTGGAACAATATCCGCAATAACTCAAAAGTAAAGCTGGGTGGCGAAACCTTTGAGTTACAATACCCAAGCCATGTCTTCAAATACATTCGGGCCATCATGAAGGGTAAACCGAAAGCCCTGCAATACACCTATGATCAATGGAACAACATTAAAGATCAGGTAATGCTCAAAGCTCTAAGGGCTAAAGCACAACAGAGCCCCAAATTCCGTCAGCTGTTAAGGCAATCAGCCCAAGCACTTATTGTTGAAATGTCAGAAGACGATAGGATCTGGGGAATAGGAAAGGACCATAATGGTCAGAACCGGCTCGGAGCTATGCTTATGCAGGTCAGAGATGAGTTGAATACCGGATTACTGCCTGAAATAAAATAATCCGTCGCCCTGTCGGCTCAATGAAGTTAAAACCATCCATTTCAGTGATCTTTTCGTATACTGAAGCACATGGCATGAATACCGTCCGGCTCCCGGCTGGGCTTTGCGACAACGCCAGAAAACCATGAAACCTCCAGCCCCCTTTCAAACCAGAACACTGTTGGACAACCCACACCTGCAAACCATCTGGTCTACGCTTTTCCGTAACCTGCTGCCATTGGCGAGAACCCGGGAAACCCTTTACTGGCCCGATGGCGACTTTATTCATATCGACTGGTATGGAACAAACAACCAAGGTCCACTGATCGTCTTGCTTCATGGACTGACCGGAAGCTCAGAGTCCAGCTATATTGTCGGACTTCAGAAGCAGCTTCTGAACTACGGCTGGCAGAGCGTGGCTATTAATTTCCGGGGCTGCAGCGGCGAACCTAACCTTCTTCCCAGAAGCTACCATTCCGGTGACAGCCAGGAGTTGTCTGCCCTTCTGAAAGCCTTGAGGAAACGATTCCCACAACGTCAGCTGGCTGCAGTGGGCTACTCCCTGGGAGGGAATTTACTTCTGAAGTACCAGGGAGAGCAGGGAGAAAACAGTTTGCTGGACTGTGCAGTGGCTGTCTCTCCTCCCTTTCTTCTGGACCTCTGTGCCTGCCGGATGAACCAGGGGGTTTCAAAAATATACCGAAACCGCTTTATCCGGCGCATGCGGCAACAGCTTGAAGCCAAACGGGCCTTTTTTGCCCGACAACAGTGGTATGACCATCTGGCCCCCCTTGAAGCCATTGGGAATCTGGACCGCATAAAAACCTTTCAGGAGTACGATCACCGGGTAACGGCTCCGCTCCATGGTTTCACCAGCGGCGAAGAGTACTACCGCCAGTCCAGCTGCCGTTTTTACCTCAAGGGCATTGCCACACCAACCCTGATCATCCACTCAAAAGACGACCCTTTTATGACCGACAAAGTGATTCCCAGGGCCACAGAACTGTCCGGAAGCACTTGCCTTGAGCTGTGCGACAAAGGAGGGCATGTGGGCTTTATCAGTGGTACTTTTCAGCAGCAGGAGTACTGGCTGGAAAGCCGTATCCCACTGTTTCTGGCAGATCACCTCAATGGGGTCACAGAGGCAACGGAGAATAATAAGACCGCTCCAGAACCTTAAAGGACTCCAGAGCATCCGGAGTAATAAAGCCTCGATCCAGTAACAATACCTGATAAATCACCCGGCTCAGAACCTCTCTCGGGGGCTCAGGCTGAGCAGGAATCAGCGTATTCACCAGCTCATGCCAACTGGTCAGCACCATAAACGTATTCAGTCCAAGTGCTTTCATTTCTTCTTCCGTGGCGTCCATCAAGCCTGATCTCACCAGGCCGTGAAAAACCTGGTCAATCATTTCAAGGCAGACATGAGCAAACGCTCTGAATTGCTTCTGCAGCGCCTCACTGCGGGCAATCGCTCCGTGCAGGTCCCGAAAAATAAACCGGTATTCCCAAAGGCACTCCAGCATCGCTTCCAGGTATTGTTTCTTATCCCCCAGGGTGATGGGCCGGTCTCGAGGCAGGACAATGCGCTTCACCAGTCCCCCCTGAAATTGCTCGAACAGTGCCAGGATGATGGCCTCCTTATTACGAAAGTGATAATAAAGATTGCCCGGGGAAATCCCCAAATGGCCGGCAATGTGGTTGGTGGTGACGGCTCGCTCCCCCTCTTTATTGAATAATCCCAGAGCTGCAGACAGGATTTTATCCCGTGTTTTCATGGCCATACCTGAGCGATTGCTGCTGTAGCGATAACGTGTTCTGACAATGTGACTGAAGCTTTACTGAAAAGCCCATTGACGAACTAGAGTAATTACTCTAAAAATAACACAGGTTCCCTTCGATTCAATGCCTAAAATGCCCCTGGCGGAACATAAGCATTGAGAAATCACTGGTTAGGGGAAAGCACCAATAACAAAAAAGGAGTTGAAACCATGAACGCTGCCGAGCCCCTCACTACCGAAAACCGAAAGGTGACGCAAATGATCACTCCGTCTCTGGGGGAACTGTTCAGCCATCAGCAACAAGCTTTTCTGAAGGACCCCAACCCAGGCTTTGAAGAGCGTAAAACCCGTTTAAAAGCACTGGAAAAGGCCCTGCTGAACAACAAAGCCGAACTGCTTTCAGCTCTGGACGCGGACTTTGGTGGCCGGGCACAGAGTGAGTCACTGCTCACCGAATTCATGCCCAACCTTGGAGGCATTCATTACACTCTGAAACGGCTGAAAAAATGGATGAAACCCAGTCGGCGGAAAGTCAGCGCCCAACTCCAGCCCGCTTCAGCCAAAGTGATTTACCAACCCCTGGGGGTGGTGGGCATTGTCGTTCCCTTTAACTACCCTCTGTTTCTCTCTCTGGGCCCCCTGCTGACCATTCTGGCCGCAGGTAACCGGGCCATGATCAAAATGTCCGAGTTCACTCCGAAAACATCGGAGCGGGTGGCCAGAATCATAGCGGACACCTTTCCAGAAGATCTGGTCACTGTTGTCAACGGGGATGCTGACGTTGCCGCGGAATTTACCCGCCTGCCTTTTGATCACTTGATTTTCACCGGCTCAACGGCAGTGGGCCATCACGTTATGCGATCTGCAGCCAATAACCTGACCCCTGTCACCCTGGAGCTGGGTGGCAAATCTCCGGTCATCGTGGACAGTGACTTCCCGATTCAGGAGTCCGCAGAACGCATCTGCTATGCAAAAGCCCTCAATGCCGGCCAGACCTGCATCGCTCCGGATTACATTCTGGTCAAAAACGACCAGAAGACCGCTTTTGTGGAAGCTTATCTGGATGCCTTCAAGAAAATGTACCCCTGCGTTAATGGCAATGACGACTATACGTCTGTTATCAACGACCGGCATCACCTGCGCCTGCAGAAACACCTGGAAGATGCCCGGGAAAAAGGGGCGGATATCCGAAGTGCCACGGACGAAACCATCAATGACGGCAGCCGACGTATGCCTGTGCAACTGATCATGAACGCAACGGACGACATGACGGTGATGCAGGAGGAAATCTTTGGTCCCCTGTTGCCCGTCATTGGCATTGACAGCCTGGACGAAGCCATTGACTTTATTCGCAAGCGCCCCCGCCCCCTGGCGCTGTACTATTTTGGCTCTGATAAACACAATCAACAGAGTGTTCTGGAACAGACCCACTCCGGAGGCGCCTGTATCAATGAATGTCTGTTCCATGCCGCCGTGGAGGATATGCCTTTTGGAGGGATTGGGCCTTCCGGCATGGGGCATTATCATGGCTATGAAGGTTTCCTGACCTTCTCCAAAGCCAAGGCCGTTTTAACCAAAGGAAAATTCAACAGCGCAAAACTGGTCTACCCACCCTATAACGGCTGGCTCCAGAAAAAGCTGCTGGCTTTTCTTTCCGGGGGGCACTGATGCTCTTTTAAGCAATGAGTTAACAGGACCTAAAACCTTGCTCCGCCCCCTCTCCCTATGGGAGAGGGCTGGGGTGAGGGAAAACGATGTATGGTTCATGGCGGAGACATCAGAATCAGCTACCGACGCCTCGTTATAATTTATGGGAGTCCCCCCGGCATAATCGAGTGGTTACCTGATGATTAATTGCAACCGGAATCCCAGTCCGACTGTAATTGAACCCGCACAGCGATTTCGCTAACATGCCCTCTTTTGACAGTTTCATTCAGCAACTTCTTTATTCGCCTTCGGCCCGTTTATGGAATGGTGGCGGGAGAGTCATTATTCATGATCAAGGTAATCTATCCTGGTACATTCGACCCCATCACCAGGGGACATATGGATCTTGTTGAAAGAGCGGCCAGGCTGTTTGATAAGATTGTCATCGCCGTTGCCGAAAGCCCCAGGAAGAAACCCATGTTTGACCTGGGTGAACGCGTCAAAATGGCGGAAAAGGTTACCGCCCATCTGGACAATGTAGAGGTCACCGGCTTCAGCTCACTGCTGGCCAGTTTCGTTGCGGAACAAGAGGCACAGGTGATCCTGCGCGGCCTGAGGGCTGTATCGGATTTTGAGTATGAGTTTCAGATGGCGAATATGAACCGGGTGCTCGCCCCTAAAGTAGAAAGCCTGTTCCTGACTCCCGCTGAACAATACTCCTACATTTCCTCTACTCTGGTTCGGGAAATAGCATCACTGGGCGGGGATATCTCCAAGTTTGTCGATCCTTGTGTTCAGAAAGCCCTGACTGACAAGTTCAGCGCAAACTGAGACACTTCCCGGAAGAATAGCAAGCCTTATGGTAAGGCTTCCTGATCCAGCAGAATCAAAGGTCAGCCATGGCGTTAATGATTACCGACGATTGCATTAACTGCGACGTCTGTGAACCGGAATGTCCAAACAGTGCAATCTCTCCCGGCGAAGAGATCTATGAGATCGACCCCATGCTGTGCACTGAGTGTGTGGGGCATTATGATGAGCCACAATGTCAGCAGGTCTGTCCTGTGGACTGTATTCCGAAGAATCCCGATTGTGAGGAAACCGAGGAAGAATTGATGGAAAAATATCAGCTGATTACTGCAGCCTGAATTGTAGTAGTTCAGACCTGATCTGACAGTCACCGATTTTTCAGAGGGTGTCTGTCAGGTCAAATTCAGGCTACAAATTTTTCCTTCCAGATCTCTTTGCCATCTATCAGAGTTTCCATTGGCGTTCTT